>CAMDRO010000100.1 GCA_945906795.1 Spirosoma fluviale | reverse complement strand
CATGATTTAAACATGGTACCTCTTCTTTATTTCTATCAACACGTCAAAGAACTCTCTAAACTCAATTCTATAATCCACTATTTCTAGCCATTATATCCTCTCGCTTTTGATCTAGCTGCGTTTAGCTAGTAATTGGGAGTGCAAAGATGTAGGATTAAATTTGAAATAGCAAACTACACGTTAATCTTTTTACAATAATTTCCACTTGACTAGTTTGCAGGGCAGCTAATCAACTGAATATCAAAGAATAAAAATTGAAAAAAAATTAAGAAATTATTGAGGAGATCAGCTTGGGTATTCGTTTTCTAAAAATGGATACCTATAATCCGTGGGCGAAACAAACACTTCTTTGATCGTTCTTGGAGAAACCCAACGCAATAAATTCAAATAAGACCCCGCTTTATCATTCGTGCCAGATGCCCGCGCGCCCCCAAAAGGTTGTTGGCCCACCACCGCACCCGTGCACTTATCATTTAAATATAAATTTCCGGCGGCATGCATTAAGGCCGACTTCGCCTCCTCCATCGCATAGGAATCCCGAGCAAAAATCGCTCCGGTCAAAGCATAAGCGGAAGTCTCATCAACCATTTTCAAGGTGTTTGCCCACTCCGAATCTTCATATATATATATCGTTAACACAGGACCAAAAATTTCCTCCACCATGGTTCTCGATTTTGGATCAGTCGTCAACAAGATCGTTGGCTCCACAAAATAGCCTTTTGAATCATCACTCCCCCCACCCGCAAAAATGTCAACCGCCATATCCTTTCGAGCATCCGCTATATAAGAAGTTATCTTAGCAAATGCTTTGGCATCAATCACCGCATTCACAAAATTTCCAAAATCCTCCGTGCCCCCCATTTGAATAGACGCCAAATCGTTCTTCAAATATTCCGATACCTGTGGCCACAATGACGCAGGAATGTAAGCCCGAGATGCCGCAGAACATTTTTGACCCTGATACTCAAAAGCTCCTCTGATTAGACCCACGGCCAAGGCTTTCGGGTCAGCAGAAGCATGTGCCACCACAAAATCTTTACCCCCCGTTTCACCCACAATCCTTGGATACGATTTATACCCAGAAATATTATTTCCAATATTCTTCCAAATCGTTTGAAAAACAGCCGTTGAGCCCGTAAAATGAACCCCTGCAAAATCTCGATGAGAAAATACCACCTCCCCAGCCTCCGGACCATCCGCAAAAACCAAATTAATGACCCCCGCCGGCAATCCCGCCTCTTCCAAAATTTCCATCAATAAACCCGCAGAATACACTTGCGATGGCGATGGCTTCCAAACAACGGTATTTCCCATCAAAGCCGGAGCCGCTGGTAAATTTCCCGCAATCGCCGTAAAATTAAAGGGCGTCAACGCATATACAAATCCCTCCAAGGCTCTGTACTCCACTCGATTCCATACACCTGGCGAAGAAATCGGTTGGTCTGAATATATCTTTGAAGCAAAATGTACATTGAATCGCAAAAAATCCACCCACTCACAGGCCGCATCAATCTCGGCTTGATATACGTTTTTCGACTGCCCCAACATCGTTCTTGCATTCAATTGCATTCGATATTTAGTCGCCGAAAGCTCCGCTGCTTTTAAAAATATGGCTGCTCTACGCTCCCATGGCAATGCCGACCAAGCCGAATGCGCATGTAAAGCTGCATCAATCGCCGAGCCAACCTCTACTTTCCCCCCCTCATAATAATATCCCAAAATATGCTGGTGGTCATGCGGACATACCATAGACGTTTTCCGAGAACCCCGAACGTCTTTCCCTCCTATCCGCATAGAAATATCAATTTGTTGGCCCCTTAACTCTGCAATCGTTTCTTGTAAACGAATTCGCTCAGCACTGCCTTTAGCATAAGAATATATAGGCTCGTTAATTGGCACAGGATTAGTGAAAAAACCAGTAGACATAATTTTTATAGTTTGTTGAAATGTAACGCCAAATTAACCCTTTTATCAGGAATTTTCAAGGTTCAAAAGAAAGGTATGGTTTTAAGCGAAACCAAACACCCAAATCTAATCCATAAATATGTTCCAGTTCTTCAAAACTCGCTATATAAGGATGTTGCTTTCTATAAGTTAAAAATAATTTTACCTGCGCATAAGGTAGATAAGGATGCCTGAGTTCGTTCCAGGCCAAGCGATTAATTTTCAAAGTACGAAAAACCCCTGCGCCGATTTTCAAGTGTGATTTGTTTTCTTCCACCCAAACCGAATCCAGGCCATATACCTCCTTGAGCTGCAGAACCGAATTAAACCCACCCAAACGATCCCGATAAGCTAAAATTCGTTTGGCAAAGCCAGGCCCAATCCCCTTTAAACCAATCCAAGCAACCGAATCCGCCATGTTTATATCCAAGGTCCAATTTTGGTGTTGCGCCAACTTCCTCACATAAACAGGATATGTAGGCCCTTTTAAATGGCTAATCGGCCTAGCTCCACCGTCCCACTTTTTATAAACAGGATAATTAACCCATACCCGCGGCTTAGGCATTTTAACCAAGGCCGAATTCCAAACCTTAGGCTCAAAAGAAATGGCCAATGCATCCTCTTCTAAATACGTATAATACATGGACGCCAATACATAGATCAATAAAAGCAAAAACAAAGAATAAAGGCCGTATATCTCACTTTGAGAAAAACCGAAAATAAATCTCAAATAATATTGAATTTTAGCGCGCATCGTATCAATGGTTAGGTTTACATGCCTTTTTGAATGACACAAATCCAATTTGGATATTTTTTTTTACATATAGTTGACTTTCAAAAAATTATCAGTAATTTTGCAGGCTATTTTAGGATACAAACCTTCGGGCCTATCCGCGAAATGATTTCTGAAACACAAATCTCTTATCGTAGGGGAGGCGCAAAGGGAACTCATTTTTTTCATCTACGAGGCATTCAGCTTTTAATTTTCGCTTGAAAAAGCGAGAAACTGTGCCCAGTTGGGCCTTTTTTCAATTTAATTTAAAACGTATAAAGCCTTGAGTAACATCACTGCCACCGGAAGACATAGCTTTGCGAAA
>CAMDRO010000099.1 GCA_945906795.1 Spirosoma fluviale | reverse complement strand
GAATTTTATACTTCTTTAATTTAAAATATAATCGAATGGCTAATTTAAGTCTTCAAAATTTAGAAAAAAACCTAAATCGAAATTTTTTACAAATCAGTCACGCAGCCAAAGCTTGCCGGACCTACATTTTTAATGTATTTGCGCAAAACCCCTGAAGTATGTGGAGAAACGATTGGTTTCCACAATTTACGTCTTTCAGCCAGCTCCTCATCCGAGACATGCAATATGATTTTGTTGTCGACTGTGTCAATGGTAATTTTATCTCCATCCTTAACTAGGCCAATATTCCCTCCCTCTTGAGCCTCAGGCGTAACGTGACCCACCACAAATCCATGAGTACCCCCAGAAAAACGTCCATCCGTAATCATCGCCACACTATTTCCTAAACCAGCACCCATTAAAGCCGATGTTGGCTTCAACATTTCTGGCATTCCTGGCCCACCTTTCGGACCCTCATTTCGAATCACAACGACATCTCCAGCTTTGATTTCGCCTTTTGATAAAAACTCCATCACTTCCTCTTCGCGCTCACACACTTTGGCAATTCCCTCAAATCGCTCCCCCTCTTTTCCTGTAATTTTTGCAACCGCCCCATCAGGTGCCAAATTGCCATATAATATTTGTAAATGCCCCGTCGCCTTAATTGGATTTTCAAAGGGGTGGATAATTTTCTGTGTGTCAAAATTCAAATCGGGAGCCTCCGCCAAATTCTCAGCCATCGTCTTTCCTGTTACCGTCAAACACTCCCCATGTAAAAACCCTTTTTGCCAAAGATATTTTAATATGGCAGGCATTCCACCGATGGCCAACACATCCTCCATGTAATATTTTCCAGAAGGTTTTAAATCAGCAATCAGTGGCGTGCGATCTGAAATATCTTGAATATCCTTCATCGTGAATGATACTCCCGCTGAATGAGCAATGGCCAAATAATGTAAAACCGCATTGGTTGAACCACCTAATGCCATCACCACCGTCATCGCATTTTCAAATGCATGTCGGCTCATAATATCCCTAGGGCAAATATTTTTTTCCAGCAATACTTTCATCGCCGCACCTATCGCTAAACACTCTTCTTTTTTCCCTTCATGCGTGGCTGGATAGGAAGAAGAGTTAGGCAAAACTAAACCCATCGCCTCCATGGATGATGCCATGGTATTGGCAGTATACATGCCTCCGCAAGCTCCAGCCCCTGGAATAGAATTTCGAATCACACCCTCATAATCCTCATCCGAAATCGTTCCTGCATATTTTTTTCCTAATGCCTCAAAAGCAGAAACTATATCCAACTTTTCACCCTTATACATTCCTGAACGAATCGTCCCTCCATATACCAGAATTCCCGGTCGATTCAATCTGGCTAAAGCCATCATGGCGCCTGGCATATTTTTATCACAACCCACCACAGCGATTACACCATCATACCATTGTGCTCCTACTACATTTTCAATGGAATCAGCAATAATATCTCTTGACGGAAGCGAATAACTCATTCCATCATTGCCATTAGTCATTCCATCCGACACACCTATCGTATGAAAAATAAGACCGACCATCCCATTTTCTTGAATCCCCTTCTTCACATGAACAGAAAGACCATTCAAATGCATATTACAAGGATTACCTTCGTAACCCGTGCTTGCAATACCTATTTGGGCTTTGTTCATGTCTTCAGAAGTCAAGCCAATACCATAAAGCATCGCCTTTGCAGCTGGATTCGTAATTTCTTGCGTAAGTGTTCTTGAGAATTTATTTAATGACATAAGGCAATTGATTCATTTTTTTCAAACCACAAATATAGGTAAAGCAATTTGTTCTTCCTTAAATTTCACCAAATAAACTATGGCTATTTAACGAATAACAGAATTAATTAGACTAAAATGCTTACACAACGGCAGGTTTATTCTCTCCAACCTGTTGGCGCCACATGGCATAATATAAACCTTTCACCTCGAGCAGACATTCATGATTCCCCTGCTCCACGATCCTTCCTTTCTCAAGTACATAAATCCTAGTCGCATGCATGATGGTCGACAAACGGTGAGCGATCAAAATCGTCAAATGAGCGGATGCTTGAGAGACGGATCTGATTGTTTCTGAGATTTCCTCCTCGGTCAACGAGTCTAGCGAAGAAGTTGCTTCATCAAATACTAGTAAATTTGGATCTCTTAATAATGCTCTGGCAATACTTAATCTTTGTTTTTCACCTCCGGACACCTTGACTCCTCCCTCGCCAATCATGGTATTCAAACCTTTATCTGCCCTTTCCAACAAACTTTGACAAGCTGCCTTTTCAAGCACCGACATACATTGTTCGTCGGTAGCGTCCGGATTTACAAATAATAAGTTCTCTCGAATGGAACCTGAGAATAGTTGGGTGTCCTGAGTCACAAACCCAATCTTTTTTCTCAATTGGTCAAAATCAATGGTATCGCCAGACTCCCCATTATAAAAGACTTGGCCATGCTTGGGACGATATAAGCCCACTAATAATTTAACCAAAGTAGATTTACCCGCGCCGGAAGGCCCGACAAAAGCGATCGTTTCCCCACCTTTCACATCAAAACTAATTTCATTCAAGGCCGAAGTCGTCGCAGATTGATGTTGGAACGTAACCTTGTCAAAGGCTAGTCGGTCTATTTGCTTAATCAAAATAGGATTTTCGGGCTTGCGTTCTGTGGGTATATCTAAAATCTGTTCAAAATTTTGCAAGGAAACTTCCGCTTCTCTGTAGGTATTGACCACATTACCAATTTCTTGCAAAGGATTGAAAAGGAAGAAAGAATAAATATTTAAGGAATAAAATTGGCCTATGGTAATCTTACCTTGATAAATCAAATAAATCAAAACCACCACCATCAACATCCGAAGTAAATTGACACATGTCCCCTGCACAAATGCCATCGAACGAACATAGCGCACCTTTTTCAATTCCAATTTTAAAATCTTATCCGTCGTGGCGTTCAATTGGCTTATCTCCTGCTCAGCCAAACCCAAGGACTTCACCAACTCGATATTTCTCAATGACTCGGTCGTCGAACCTGCCAAACCCGTAGATTCTTT
>CAMDRO010000098.1 GCA_945906795.1 Spirosoma fluviale | reverse complement strand
TGAATAATGTACTTTTTGTTAGACCTTGTGGTATTCTGTAAGGCATAAATCAATGGCAAGGTCATTTTCTTTTCCTTAATATCGATCCCTAAGGGTTTACCTATTTCCGCATCTCCATAGTCAAAAAGATCGTCTTTGATTTGAAAGGCTATTCCTACTTTTTCGCCAAAATTTCGTGCCATTTCGACATATTTTTCATCTGCGTCTGTGGATTGCACCCCAACTGCACAACATGCAGAAATTAAGGTAGCTGTTTTTTTAGTAATGATGTCGAAATATATTTCTTCGGTGATATCTAATTTTCTCGCTTTTTCAATTTGTAACAATTCACCCTCAGACATTTCTCTCACCGCGGTAGAAACTGAACTGAGCAGGTCAAAATCCTTATTTTCTACGGATAGCAAGAGGCCTTTTGAAAGCAGATAATCACCCACAAGCACAGCTATTTTATTTTTCCAAATCGCATTGATGGAGAAAAAACCTCTACGGTAGTTTGAATCATCGACCACATCATCATGAACGAGGGTGGCTGTATGAAGTAATTCAATCAATGCTGCTCCACGATAGGTTTTTTCGTTGATTGTTCCCACACATCCTGCCATCAAAAAAACGAACATTGGCCTAATCTGTTTCCCTTTTCTTTGGACAATATAGTTCATGATCGTATCCAAAAGCATTACTTTGGTCTTCATGAACTGCCTAAATTTTCCTTCAAACTCCTTCATGGGTTCTGTAATAGGTGCCTGAATCGAACTTATGGAATAGGGCATAGGTAAAAATTTCTGAAGGATAAATGAAATTGTGTAAATTTAAGTACATTTTGGGATAATCCGTTTTCCATTTTTAAATATTGACACCTTATGAGTAACATTTTAGTACTTGCCGGGGGATCAGTAAAAGGGGCGTTTCAGGCGGGAGTCATGAAAGCCATGATGGAGCGAGGTTATCAGCCTGACGCAGTCTATGGCGTTTCTGCCGGAAGCTTAAATGCAGCCTATTTTGTAAATCAATTAGGGCTACAGGCCATTACGGGGGAACCAATTTCTTTCGTTCAGGCAGCCCAAGATTTGTGGGACTTTTGGGAAACTAGAATTACAAGTCCTGAAAGTTTATCAAAACCATTTAATATTTTTCAATTAGGCTTATCGGCTTTAAGAAAAAAATTCAAAGGTTTAGTTGACACACAACCATTGCGCAATTTACTGACGGAGGTTTTATCGATTCGTAATTTACACGCGAGTCCCATCGCTTTAAAAATAGGGGCTGTTAATATCTTAGACGGAACGATGTATTATGTAGATCCTTCGGAGGAATATTTTCTTGACTACTTGATGGCTTCTTCAGCGGTACCTATTTTGATGCCCGTGGTGAAGATTCACGGGGAAACACGAAGAAGCTTTTTAGATGGAGGTTTGCGAGATGTGGCACCGATTAAAAAAGCTTTTGAGGATGGTGCAAGCCACATAGTATGCATTAGTTGCCACATGGAATCCATTGAAGGAGGGCATTTTGATTCAGGGGATTTACTGGCATTAGTGGACCGAGTGATGGACATTGCCGTGAATGAAATTCTAAATGCAGATATCAGAGAGGGGATGATTTGCAATACTAAAATAGATATTCAGTCGATCAGGCCACCTCAGCCCCTCACCATTGACATTCAAAATTTCAATAAAATGGATATTCGAAGAATGCTTGAACTTGGTTATCAAGTGGGTCAAGACATTAAGATTAATTGACGTTAGCCGTTTAAACCGACATGATGTCTTTTTCTTTATCGGCAAAAATGGAATCTATTTTTGAAATAAAACCATCCGTAATTTTTTGAATTCTGTCTTCCGATGATTTGATTGCATCTTCAGAGACTCCATCGCCTTTTAGCTTTTTGATGCTATTATTTCCATCTTGGCGCGCATTTCTAACATTTATCTTAGCGACTTCAATTTCTTGCTTGACACGCTTAACCAAATCACGTCTTCTTTCTTCTGTTAAAGGTGGTATAGAAAGCCTAATTAATTCTCCATCATTCATGGGATTTAACCCCAAGTTTGAATTACGAATCGCTTTTTCAATCTCCCCAAAAATACCTTTTTCAAAAGGTTTAATCGCGATCGTTCTGGCGTCAGGAGTTGTGATGGAAGATGCTCCCGTTAATGAAGTTGGCATTCCATAATAGTCAATCATGATGCCTTCTAACATAGAAGTGCTGGCCTTCCCTGCTCGAATTTTAGATAATTCGATGTTTAAATGTTTGATGGCACCCTCCATGGTTTCCTGTGATGCCTCAATATAAAACTCTAATTCTTCCATTTTTTAACTGATTAATGTTCCCACATCTTCTCCAGACACAAGCGCAGCTAAATTACCTGTCTTGTTCATGTCAAAAACAATGATGGGAACTTTATTTTCTTGGCATAAAGTAAATGCCGTTGTATCCATTATTTTTAAGCCTTTGCCAATGGCCTCGGCAAAACTTAAGTGAGTATAGCGGGTGGCGGTAGGATCTCTCTCTGGATCAGCCGTATAAACACCATCTACCCGAGTTCCTTTTAAAACAACATCTGCTTCTATTTCAATCGCCCTCAATGAGGCCGTAGAGTCAGTGGTAAAATAAGGGTTTCCTGTTCCTGCACCAAAAATAACAATTCTTCCCTTTTCTAGGTGGCGCATGGCTCTTCTTCGAATAAAGGGTTCGCAAACGGCCTCTACCTTAATAGCAGTCATCATTCGCGTGTATAATCCTTGTTTTTCAAGCGATGCCTGAACGGCCATCCCATTAATTACGGTGGCCAGCATGCCCATATAATCACCCTGTACTCGGTCAATACCAGCTTTTGCAGCACTTGCCCCTCTAAATATATTTCCACCGCCTATGACGATAGCCACTTCAACTCCTAAATCATGTACTCGCTTTATTTCTTCCGCGTATTGACCAAGAATCACGGGATCTATTACCTCTGTCTCCGTCGACAATGATTCTCCAGAAAGTTTCAATAGAATTCTTTTGTATTTTGGGTCTTTCATTAGAAGAGGTTTTTAGGATAAATATTCAGCAAATTTAGAAAAAATATTCTGCTATTTTAATCAGTTTCTAAGGTTTTCTCTTTTGCTAAAGGTAATTTCCACCACGGCAAATAGGGATAGGCATGGTGTTCATAATGATAGCCGAAAAAATAACAGGATATAAAAGCCCACATATGATTTTTTGATTGACTTCTCGATTGTTGGGCGTTGTCATCCTCATGCATACCCCGATGCG
>CAMDRO010000097.1 GCA_945906795.1 Spirosoma fluviale | reverse complement strand
GAAAAAGCAGCGGAGATTTTGAAAGAAATTTCTTATACAAAATTCGATGCCTCAGTGGACATAGATGTTCGCTTAGGAGTAGATCCCCGCAAAGCGGACCAAATGGTTCGTGGCGTGGTTGCCCTACCTCATGGAACAGGTAAAGACGTACGAGTTCTCGTATTGTGTTCACCTGATAAAGTAGAGGAGGCAAAAGCAGCCGGTGCGGATCACGTGGGATTGGATGATTACATTGCAAAAATCGAGAGCGGCTGGACCGATATCGACGTAATCATTACGATGCCGACCGTGATGGCAAAATTAGGCCGTTTGGGTCGTGTGTTAGGACCTCGCGGTCTGATGCCTAACCCAAAGTCGGGTACAGTGACTTTGGAAGTAGGAAAAGCAGTGAAAGAAGTAAAAGCAGGTAAAATCGACTTTAAAGTTGACAAAACTGGAATCATCCATACCTCAATCGGTAAGGTGTCTTTTGGAGCTGACAAAATTGTAGATAATGCATTAGAAGTAATCAATACACTGATGAAATTAAAGCCATCTTCTGCAAAAGGAACTTATGTTAAATCGATCAATTTATCATCGACCATGTCTCCGGGCATTATTATTGATAAAGGGACAGTAACTGGATTGTAATCATGACAAGAGAAGAAAAAAATCATATCATTGATGAGTTGAGCGAAAAGTTCGTGGCAACTCCGTACTTCTACTTGGCAAGTACAGCTGGACTATCTGTAGCAGAGGCAACTCAGTTTCGCAGAATGTGTTTTATTAAAGGCGTGGAATACAAGGTGTTCAAAAACACATTGATTTCAAAAGCATTAGCTAAAACAGGAACGGATTATAGTTCTTTAGATGCTGAGGTTTTGACTGGAATGACAGGAATTATTTTCTCTTTAGAAGATGCTAAATTGCCTGCTAAACTGATCAAAGATTTCAAAAAACAAGCAGGTAAAGATAAAATCATGTTCAAGGCGGCTTCAATTGAAGGTGGATTGTACATTGGCGAAGGCGAATTAGTATCCCTAGAAAACATCAAGTCGAAAAACGAGATGATTGGCGAAGTGATCGGCCTATTGCAATCGCCAGCTAAAAATGTGATTAGTGCATTATTAAGCGGCGAAAAGAAATTAGCTGGAATCGTGAAGACTTTGTCGGAGCGACCTAAATAATTTTCAACAAGTTTAACAAGAGGGTAATCCTCAAAAAATAATTAATTTATAACTATTAAATTTTCAAAAAATGGCAGATTTAAAATCGTTCGCTGAACAATTAGTGAACTTAACTGTAAAAGAAGTAAATGAATTAGCTACTATCCTTAAGGATGAGTACGGTATTGAGCCAGCTGCTGCTGGTGCTGTTATGGTTGCAGGTCCTGCAGCTGGCGCTGGTGATGGTGGTGAAGCTCCTGCTGAGAAAACATCTTTTGATGTAATCTTAAAGGCTTGTGGTCCTAATAAATTAGCGATCGTCAAATTAGTAAAAGATCTTACTGGTTTAGGTTTGAAAGAAGCGAAAGATGTAGTTGATGCTGCACCAAAAGCTGTTAAAGAAGGAGTTAGCAAAGACGAAGCTGAAGGTTTGAAGAAAACTTTAGAAGAGGCTGGTGCTGAAGTTGAATTAAAATAATTCAATTACCTGATTAATTAAAAAGGGAATGGCAACATTCCCTTTTTTTTGCTTTATTTGAGATTTGAAGAGAATTTTAATCATTTCATTATTCATGCACGACATTATCCAACTTCTTCCTGATGCGATAGCCAATCAAATTGCGGCTGGTGAAGTGGTGCAAAGACCTTCCTCGGTGGTCAAAGAATTAATGGAAAATTCGATTGACGCGGGGGCTTCCACGATCCAACTCATCATTAAAGATGCCGGAAAGGGAAGTGTACAGGTCATAGATGATGGCTTAGGGATGTCAGAAACCGATGCTCGCATGTGTTTTGAAAGACATGCCACATCCAAAATCCGGAAAGCTGAAGATCTATTTACCATCAAAACGATGGGCTTTCGTGGGGAAGCAATGGCCTCCATCTCCTCAGTCGCGCAGGTCGAATTAAAAACCAAAAGAGCAGAGGACGAATTAGGCACTTTAATCAAAATAGATGCCTCCGTACTCAAATCACAGGAATTAATCCAATGCAGCCAAGGGACATCGATCACCATTCGCAATCTCTTTTATAACATTCCCGCCCGTAGAAATTTTCTTAAGTCTAATCCCGTAGAAATTCGGCATATATTGGATGAATTCCAACGAATTTCCCTGGCTAACCCTGCCATCAAATTTTCGTTCATTCAAAATGATCAGGAAACTTATTCTTTGCCGCCAGACAAATTAGGCAAGAGAATCGTCGACCTTTTTGGTAAATCATACCGCGAACAATTAGCCGCATGCGAAGAAGATACTTCATATGTCAGCATCAAGGGGTATGTTGGCAAGCCCGAACACGCAAAAAAAACGAGGGGAGAGCAGTTTTTCTTTGTCAACAACCGCTTCATAAAAAATAGTTATTTAAATCATGCGGTCATGACCGCTTATGAGCGACTATTGGCCGACGGGGCCTTTCCATTTTATGTATTATTTCTAAGCATTGATCCCGCACATATTGACATTAACGTGCACCCCACTAAAACCGAAATAAAGTTTGATGACGAACGTTCCATTTACGCCATCATCCAAGCAGCTGTTAGGAAAACACTTAGCATTAATAACTTGATTCCTTCTCTCGACTTTGAAACCAATGTAAATTTCAATGTGCCAACCACTTTTGGGTCTTCACAAAGAACCCATGAAAAAAGTGACGCATTTAAAGCAAGGCCCACGCAGGATGCATGGAAAAAGCTTTACGAAGGAATGGATAATAACATTAGCGCTTTTGAGCAGCAAGGTTCCCTTCAAACGATGAAAATTTTTGATTCGATCGACGAGCCAAAAACCATTCAGAGTAAAGCAAATGACTGGAATTATGATCATGTAAATACCCCAAATTTTCAGGTCATCCAAGTACTTCAAAAATATTTAGCCATTCATATAACCGATGGCCTACTGTTAATTGATCAAAAAAAGGCGTATCAAAGAATTTTGTACGACCAATTTATGGATCATTTAAATAGAAAAAATGGGGCGTCCCAACAATTACTTTTCCCTCGAACGATTCAGATTAATCCAGCGGACCATTTATTATTTGAAGAAATAAAGCAAGAAATTAAGGATCTTGGATTTAGAATGGAAAAGGACTCAGACCACCATTTTTTGGTGCAAGGAATTCCATCCGGAATTTTAGAAGAAGATTGCCAATTACTCATTGAAGGTATTTTGGAGCAAATTAAAAATGAGAATGTCGATTTCACTTCCCATCGAAATGAAAAAATTGCTCAAGCGATGGCCAATAAAACCGCAAGTAAATACATGCAAAAAAAACGAAGCAATGAGGAAATGAATGCCTTGATTGGCCAATTATTTGCCAGTTCAAATCCTAACTTCTCACCTAATGGCGAGGAAATTAGTAAACTATTGACAG
>CAMDRO010000096.1 GCA_945906795.1 Spirosoma fluviale | reverse complement strand
CTTCTCCTTCAACTTTTTTCGATCCACATGATCCTGTGGAGCACGATTTACATCCCATATTTTTATATGTAAATCAGCTATTAATTCTTAAATCTAAGAACATCTAAGCCGATATCTCGTCTAAAATTTTTACCCTCATATTTTGCCGTGATGGCCGCCTTTTGCGACTTTTGAATGGCATTTTCTAAGGTGTTTGAGGTACCTGTAAAGGCCATTACTCGGCCCCCACTCGTGATTATTTCTCCGTCTTTTTCCTTTGTTCCCGCATGGAAAATGAAGGCATCTTCTATTTTCTCTAAATTTGATATGACATCCCCTTTCCTATAAGTCTCGGGATATCCTCCAGCGACCACCATGGTCGTCACTGCGTACTGACTTGAAATTTGTAAATTTTGTTCACTCAAAGTACCATTTGAGGAAGCAATCAGTAAAGATAAGAAATCAGATTCGATTCTTGGTAATACGACCTCAGTTTCCGGGTCACCCATACGAGCATTGTATTCTATGACATAAGGTTCCCCTTCATGATTCATTAAACCGATAAATATAAATCCTTGGTATTTAATTTTCTCGGTATTAAGTCCATTCAAGGTCGGCATGATCACTTTCGTTTTGACCAATTCCATAAATTTAGAAGTGGCAAATGGAACCGGAGAAACCGCCCCCATTCCACCCGTATTTAAGCCTTCATCATTTTCGCTAATACGCTTATAGTCCTTTGCTTCAGGTAAAACCACATAATTCTCTCCATCAGTTAAAACAAAAACAGAAAGTTCGATGCCCCTTAGAAATTCTTCAATCACCACTTTTTCAGAAGCTGCGCCAAATTTCGATTCCAATAGCATTTCTTGCAAAGCTTGCGCGGCCTCCTGATGGCTTTGAGCTATTATAACTCCCTTTCCAGCGGCAAGGCCATCTGCCTTTAAAACAATAGGTAAACTTTGCGCTTCTAAATAATTCAACCCATTTTGAATGGTTTCCTTTGTAAATGTTTTTGAGGCAGCTGTAGGTATGCCATATCGACGCATAAAATTTTTCGAGAAATCCTTGCTTCCTTCCAATTGAGCCCCATCCGAGCCCGGACCCACGATTCCCACCTGTTGTAAGTCGGGTTGCGATTCAATGAAATTTCGGATCCCTCGAACTAAGGGTTCCTCTGGACCTACGATGACCAAGTCAATATGATTTGCACGGATTGCAGCGACAATTCCCTCAAAATCAGTGACTTCTATGGCCAAATTAGTACCTAATGTAGCTGTCCCTGGATTGCCGGGTGCAATAAATAGCTGACTCAATAAATTACTTTGAGAGATTTTCCATGCAAATGCATGCTCACGTCCCCCCGATCCCAATATCAATACATTCATACTTAATGATAGTTCTAATTCGCTAATTCACTTAAAAACTTGATTCGCATTAACCTGAGCTCTTCCTCATTCACATCCTCAATGTTGCAGTTTTCTAATGCAGTCGCAATATTATCCGAATCCGCATTCATGAAATATTCAAAAATCTCATCCTGCTTATCAGGTTCGATCACTTGATTAATAAAATAATCTAAATTCAATTTGGTTCCTGAATAACAAATGGTTTCAATTTCTTGAATTAAATCCACCATGGGAATTTCCTTTTGCTCCGCAATAATATCTAAATCAATTTTTCGATCCACCTGCTGGATGATATGTATTTTAATCTTCGATTTATTAACGGTCGATTTTACGACTACTTCCTTGGCCGTTTCTATTTCGTTTTCCTCCACATACCGAATAATGGTATCAATGAATTGTTTCCCAAATTTTATCACTTTCCCCATCCCAACGCCATTAATCTGAGCCATTTCTTCCTGCGTCGTAGGATAGGTGGTTGCCATCTCCTCCAAAGATGGATCTTGGAAAATAACATAAGGAGGCAAATTCTTTTCCTTAGCTACCTTTTTTCGAAGATTCTTTAATAACTCAAATAGGGCATCATCATAGGCCTTTGCTCCTAATGCCAAACTCTCTTCTGCATTTTCTAAATCAATAGCCTCCTTTTCATAATCATGGTCTCTGGAAAATGTCAAAGGATGTGAATCTTTTAAAAATGCATGCCCCTTCTCGGTAATCTTTAAAATTCCATAATTTTCAATATCCTTCTCTAATAATCCATAAATCAAAACTTGTTTGATAAACGAAATCCATGGAGATTTTACACTTTCTGGATTAGGCTCTTTCGCAGATCTTTTACGTAATACAGGCTTTTTGGGATTTCCATCCTCATCTTCATCGTCCTCATCTTCTTCCACAACTTTATTCCAAGAAACTTCTTTGCCCACTCCAAAAACTGACAGCTTAGCATGTTCATTGCTCGTAATATAGGGATTGTTTTTACCCTCCAATACATCAGCAATATGTTCTACTTCAAAACTTTCTTCAGTTTGTTTGATGGCTTCTAAAACCCAAGTAACCTCTTGCTCAGCCTTGTAGGTCGGTGTTGGGTGCATGCAATTATCGCAAAAACCACAATTATCAGCCATGTACTCGCCAAAATAACCCAATAATTGCTTTCTTCTACAAACTCCTAGGTTTGCATAATAGACCATTTCGGTCAACAACAACTTGGCATTTTCCTTCTCAGATACCGCCTTGTCTTTATTGAATTTATCTAATTTTAATATATCATCGTAGGTATAAAACAAAATACAAGTACCCTCAAGGCCATCTCTTCCTGCACGACCCGTTTCTTGATAATATCCCTCAAGTGATTTTGGGGCATCATAATGGATTACAAATCGAACATCTGGCTTGTCAATTCCCATGCCAAATGCAATAGTAGCCACCATCACCTCCACCTCTTCATTTAAAAAGGCTTCTTGGTTAGACATACGTACTTGCGGCTCTAAACCCGCATGATAGGGAAGTGCTTTGACACCATTGACCAATAATAAATCCGAAATCTCCTCGACTCTTTTTCTACTTAAACAATAAATAATTCCCGCCTTACCGCTATTTGATTTGATGTAACGAATCAACTGCTTGTCAATATCTTTCTTCGATCGGATTTCGTAATACAGATTTTTACGATTAAAAGAAGATTTAAAAACTTGCGCATCTTCTAAATTAAGCGTTTTTTGAATGTCCTGCTGAACTTTAGGGGTGGCCGTCGCCGTCAAAGCGATGATGGGTAATTGATCATTAATAGACTCAATGATCGTTCGAATCTTTCTATATTCAGGCCTAAAATCATGCCCCCATTCTGAGATACAATGTGCCTCATCGATTGCAACAAAAGAGATATTGGCCTGCTTTAAAAAATTTAAATTTTCTTGCTTATTTAAAGATTCAGGCGCGATATACAATAACTTAACTTGGCCATTAATCACTTCACTTTTCACCCGATTAATTTCAGCGCGAGTTAATGAGGAATTTAAAAACTGCGCATTGATGCCAAAAGCAACCATTTGGTCCACCTGATTTTTCATCAAGGCAATAAGCGGTGAAATAACAATCGCCGTTCCTGGCAAGACAATGGCAGGCAGTTGATAGCAAAGCGATTTGCCCGCGCCCGTAGGCATTAAAACAAAACTATTTTTTCCCTGTAA
>CAMDRO010000095.1 GCA_945906795.1 Spirosoma fluviale | reverse complement strand
GAATGTTGGTTTCTTCCAATCCTCGCTCCATGCCCCAATAATCGAATTTATAAAACCTTTCATTCCACTTTTAGTTATATTTACACGTTGCAAAATTACTAAAATAAAAAACATGATGAATCGTTGGTTTAAAAATGTAGGCTTCGTCTCAAGCATAATTCTCGGTTTTGTTCATTTTTCATGCGGAAACGCTACAAATAAAAAAATTAAAAATACAATGGAAGAATCGCAAAACACAACAGGGGCCAATTTAGACACGGTAACATTAGGGGCTGGGTGTTTTTGGTGCGTGGAGGCCGTTTATCAAAGGCTGAAAGGCGTGAAAAGTGTGACCTCTGGGTACATGGGGGGCAAAATGAAAAATCCGAGCTATCGGGATGTTTGCACGGGTTTGACGGGTCATGCGGAGGTATGCCAACTAACCTACGATCCTAAAATTATTTCCTTTGAAACTATATTGGAGGTGTTTTGGCAAACCCACGATCCGACTACTTTGAATAGACAAGGTGCTGATGCGGGCACTCAGTATCGTTCAGCGATATTTTTTCATAATGAAGCTCAAAAGGAATCGGCCATTGCGTGGAAAAACAGATTAAATGCGCAAAAAGTTTTTCCAAATCCTATCGTAACTGAAATTAGTGGGGCCTCTATTTTTTATGTAGCTGAGGATTACCACCAAAATTACTTCAATCAAAACGGGGATCAGCCTTATTGCCAAATTGTTATCAAGCCCAAAATGGATAAGTTTTTGAAAACTTTTAAAGCGAAACTTAACTAAAATCCTCCCTTGTCATAAAAACTTCTTCTACGAGAAATTTTTAATTCTTGTAGTAAGGAGGATTTTACCCGCAGGTCAAATGAATAGTTGGACGCTCGGCCGTAAAATGGACTTGCAATCGGAGTCCAATTGAAATTCAATTCCCAGCAGTGTAGATCGCGGTGCACCGACATGTTCGTATAAGTAAGTCCGCTGTATTTGAAATCATACCCTGAGCTCATAGAAAATTTCCATTTTTCTGTTAAACTCAAATCTCCTTGGAAAGTCAAACCACTAATTTGCTGAGCCGCCGCTAAACCCATTCGGTTCAAGCTAAATTGATAACTAAACGAAAATGTCCAAGGCACATTCCAGTCGACATAGTCGTCGATATTCCGATTTATTTGCTTTAATTGGGCTTCAGAGGCATTATTACTGGTCTTCAAATCTTTGGACTTGGCGGGTGCAAACCTTCGTCCGATAGAAAGATTAAGTGCAGTCAATCTCGCAAGTCCTTCCCCTTGGCTGAGCATTAAATCAGGCGTTCTTCGTCCTACATCAAAAAACGAACGGTCTTGCACATACAAATAGGGGTCAAAACTTCCACCTATATTGATATCAAATTCACTCACTCTCGAGTTTGCATTGAAATTTAAGTTGGATAAGGGATATTCTTTTGCTAATAAATTATAGCTCCCGTTGATGCCGAAATTATCAAGTATCGTGATTTTTTCATTTTGTTTGGTCGCAGTATCCGATTTAGTTTTCAATTTCGCCTCAAGGGTATTTTGAAGTCCAAAACTAATGCTACCAGATGCGCCTCCATAACTCATCTGCCGCGGGTCAAAAGTGCTAATCCGCCTAATATCTCCAACCTGTTCTACTCCCTCATTGTTAATAAATTTACGGTTGTTGATTCGAACATCTTGATAATACCCATAAGTAGGGTCTGAATAGTCTGGCGTATAACTTAAGCTGAAGCTAGGAGCTATTGTATGCCTAAGAGCCTCTAATCGCCCTTTTTTGAATCTTAGCGTTCCATAAATTCGAGTATTCATGCTAGCTGAAAATGAAAGTTGCGAATTGAATTTTGGCAACCCCCCTATCGTGTCTATTCTCACCGTCGAATCGCTTTTCATGTAGGTGTACTTGTACGATCGGGTATACATATTTCCTGACCACGATACGCCCGGAGTTAGGTTCACATATTTATTTAATTTTAAATTGGGCAATGACAATGGAATGCTATAATTGAATTTTGTTTGTGCTTTCTCCCAAAGTAGTGGAAGTGTGCTCGCATCCACAGGAATGACTCCAGGAGGTAAATCATCCATTGTTTTTGGAACAAAAGGCTTTTGAATGATCCCTCTTTGGCTGTTGGTCTCCCGAGGATACACGTCAAATTCATATCGAGTATATGGATCAGACAATTGATTCGTCATGCTGATACCCCCAGAAAAATCAAGCCCTAATCTAAATTGATCTAAAAATTGGTCTCCCAGTGAGTTTTTTCTTTTAAAGGGTTGAAATTGGTTTAGACCAAAATTAAATTCCGTTCCTGCGTCAAATACTCGAGTAGTCGTATTCTGATTGATACGTAAGCTTATTCCCGTTCTAATGGACTGACCTATATTTTTGGTGTATTGTACCGATGACCCTATCGTATTGGATAAATATTGTTGGCTATTGTACGTATTAAATTGATTGTAGGAATTTGAGGCAATATTGACCGATGCTGAAAAGCTTGAATTTCCTCTACTTTGTGGGCTATGCGACCACTGTAAAGCAAAGTCAGTTCGTTTGGTCGGAGAAAACTCATCCCCATTGGTATTGCGATTAAATGCTAAGTTGAAACTACCTGCAAACCGATACCGCTTATTGTATTGCGAGTTGGCCCCTAAACCCCAGCCACCTTTCGAGTAAATTTGGCCCGTAAATCGAACGCCAATATTTTCACTAGCTGCCCAATAATAACCCCCTTCTCTCAAATAGAATCCTCTCCCCGTAGGCTCTTCACCATAAGTGGGCACGATAACACCCGATTTCCCCGCTTCTTTTGGTTGAGAATAGGGAAAAAACCCAAAAGGTAGTCCAATAGGGAGTGGAATGTCATTAAGCTCAAAGTGAAAGGGTCCTGAAATAATTTCTTTTTTTCCGACGACTTTGATTTTACTCGCCTTAATGTGGAAATGGGGATGTGTTAAATTACAAGTGGTATAAATGGCATTTCGGATGTACAGATTGTCCTCCTCGTCTTTTTTTACTGTTTTCCCTTGGACAAATCCTTCGCCTTGCTGAGTGACAATCGCTTTGATGGAGGCCCGTTTTGATTTGAAATTATAGCGGACTTCCTCCGAGTCATATTTATCTTGCCCCTGTGTAAATATAGGAAGACCTATTATTTTTTTAGTTGCGGTGTCTAAGGTGCCTTTGGCAAACACCTCATTTTTTGACCAGTCCAACCTAATGTAGTCGGCCTCTAATGCGATATTACCATATTTTAATTTCGCCCCTCCATATAAATTAACGACTTGTTTCTCCGCGTCTAATACCGTTGAGTCAATGGCAGAATAAAAAACAGTCGTTTCTAAATCGGTTTTTTTTGATAATGAGTCTTTAGGACTGATTGATTTTATGATCGAATCACCCGAAATAACTCGTTGGGCGCTAACGTCCGTTAGGCCAATGAATATTCCCATGCAAAGCATGAAAAGGTAATATGTGGATTTATTTATCAAATGGAATTTAAAAATTATAATTATCTTTGTTTGTAAAAGATTGACAAAATTACATGATTGCGTGGTACCTAAGTGTATTAATTAAAAAATAATGTTTTCAACGGTTCGACTTATTTTTATTTTTTGCT
>CAMDRO010000094.1 GCA_945906795.1 Spirosoma fluviale | reverse complement strand
TTTTCGAATCTCATTTGCACTGTAAATCCCTTTTGAAAGTTCTAATAAAACTTGTTGCTTGAAACTTTCACTATAACGATAAATTCTTTTTACTTTTAACATAAGTATTCAGTTTATAACTGTCTACTTTTTCTAGGACGGGACATAGGGATTAGGGATAAGGTAATAGGTATTTGTAGGGGACGGGTTTACTTCGTCCCAATATAAAAGGTAGAGGACGGATATTAGGTAATAGGTAATAGGTATAAATTATAAAAATATGAAAAAGGTATTGTTATTTATGTTGGTGATGTTGAGTCTTTCTGCTTTTGCGACGGAGGGCGATGGGGTACAGTTTTTTGAGGGAAGTTTCCGTCAGGCTTTGGCTAAGGCCAAGAAGGAGAAGAAAATGGTGATGTTTGACGCGTATACTTCATGGTGTGGGCCCTGTAAAGTATTGAAAACCAAGGTATTCCCAAATAAAGAGTTGGGCGATTACATCAACGCCCATTTTGTATCGATCGGCGTAGACATGGAGGCTGGTGAAGGGATCGCTTTGGCTAATATGTATCCATTAGAGGGCTATCCGACTATTATGTTTATGGATGCGAGTGGCCGTGTTAAGAAAAAAGTATTAGGTTTACCTCAGGGAGGCGCAAAGGAGTTGTTGGGAATTGCGAAGGGGGTAAAGAATTAAACAAATACCATTAATAAAGTTTCGTTATTATGAAACTTTATTAATGGTATTTGTTTTTTTAGCCTTCAATGGTATAAGATGTACATTAGGATTGAAATTTTTCACCAATCCACTTTCAATACCTTCATTAATTGCACTTTTGAGCGCATCAAATAATTCCCTCTTTTTCTGCTTGGTTTTTGATGTCATGAATTTCGATGGATTTGGTTGATTTCTTTTTCATTTGGATGTTGATAAACTCAACAAACAGCGAGAAGGCGATGGAGAAGTATAGATATCCTTTTGGAATTTGCCCGATGGTATTTCCTAGAATACTGAGTTCGGAGTCATGGCTCGCTTCGGCGATGAGCATGAAACCGATCATGATCAGGAAAGACAGGCCCAGTACTTGGAGTGAGGGGTGATCGTTCACAAAACGGCCAACAGGTCCTGAGAAAGCCATCATGATAATAGCTGAAGCGACTACGGCGATGATCATCACAAACATATTGTCGGACAGACCTATGGCGGTCAGAATGGAGTCGATGGAGAATACCAAGTTGATCAGTGCGATTTGCGTGACGATGGTACCGATGCTATTGATTTTCTTCTGGGAGCTACTGCTTAGGTGCTCCTCCTCCCCTTCCAGTTTCATAAATATCTCGTTGCTGGCTTTATAGAGCAGGAAGAGACCGCCGACAAACAGGATGATGGATTGTCCGGTGGGGGCTGCATTAAAGTAGGTAAAATGAAAGTGGGCAAAGGGTTTTTGCAGGGAGATTAGAATGGATATACCAAAAAGCAGGATGATTCTAAAGGCCATGGCGAGCATGAGGCCTATGTTACGGGCTTTGGCTTGATCTTGTTTAGGTAGTCGGGCTGCGGTAATGGAAATGAAGATAATATTATCAATTCCGAGCACAATTTCTAAAAAAGTAAGGGTCAGCAAACTGATGAGGTTATCGAGGCTAAGAAGTTGATCCATGGGATATTATTGTGTTTACAAAGGTGCGTTCTTTCGTTCAAAAAATCAAATTCTCAAAAGTATCTTAGTCACTCGTCCTTGACTTGTTTTAGAAACCCCAGCTTGCTTTGCAAAGGTAGGCCAAAAGGCAATTGCCGTTTCGACTTGGTCTATGATTTCAGAAGCATTTTTTATCGCAAATGTTTTTGCTAACTGGAACAAGTGATTTTTACCTGGATTTTTACTTTCTCCGGCCACGGACATGCTGTGATGCCCGTGGGCTGATTGTGAAAAAGTCAAGTCATAAGCGGGTGCAAAAGTCCAATGTCCAGAATCGTCCATTAAAAATGATGTGTTTTTACTATGATCATCTCGATTATGGCTCAATACGTTAAAAGCGGCTAATCGCAAGATTTTCTCAGCGGCTAGAATATCTTTTTCCAAACGAAAAGCACAATCCATGAGATGTCCATAATCAAGATTACTCAGTCGATAATTATCTTGTAACATGGCAGCCGTAGAATGTACATGCAGACGTGAATTACCTGTACGATCAAATCGTTTGGTACCAAAATAATAGGTATCACCCTTGCCCTTGAATAATTGACTTACACTCATTTCCAAGCCCGCTTCTTTGGCCATCAAATAATAGGCATATTCAATCTGCGCGATATCAGAAACATCATGCGAGGATCTAAACTTAATCATCCAATGCTCAAATTGCTCCGGAAAGGGCCTATGACTGAGCCATAATTCTTCGGTTGACGGGTTAAAACCCACATTTACTTTAGGTCTAGCTCCTCCACTACTGCCTGCCAACTGATATAAATCTTCTAAATAAGCAGTGGGTTCATCTGCCAGCACTTTTCTCACCTCTCCTTCCATGTCATTTAGGGCCAAAAAAGAAGTTGGCGAAGCATCATTTTCAATCTCAGGCTGATAGACTAGTGCCCCTGGGCCCGTTGACCCTACCATGGCTAAGCGCAACATTGGATTAATATCATTCAAAGGAATTCCGGAGGCTAGCATTTTTCGATCCACCAATAATTTCCCCCAGCCATCGGGAAGAGAATCGTCAAATACCCCAAAAAGTCCATCAAACAAGGCCGTATTAACCTCTTGAATCCCTGATGTGTGTTTTAAATGATATGGGGAAATCTCCCATTTTAAATCTAGAAAGTCATCGAAATATTTAAAATAGATTTTCTTATCTAGACCTACGAGCTCCCCTACCTCAAATGGTTTGGAACCAAAATCCAATGACACCTTCAATTTTTTCATGGATATTAATTTAGGGCGTGAATAAATTTTTGATTTCCTTACCTATTTCTTTGGTTTCGAAAACAGGATCAAAATCATTCAATCGATCCAATAGATGCGCTACTTTCACTAGAGCCTCTAGAGAGATTTGCCCATTTCGCTCAAAGCGTTTAATACTACCTAAAGAAACCCCTGAGCGCGAAGCCAACTCAGCCTGAGAATAGCCCGCCTGCTTGCGCAATGCCCGAAATTTCCTAGCCATTTCTAGCAGGGTGGACAAGGGGGTTTTGCTTAATGAAAATAAATTATTATTAGCTAACATATTAACCAAATTTAGTAAATTTTCACACAAATGGCTAATATATTAGCTATTTATGTGAAAAAATATTAGGTATTTAGTCAATATGTAAGCATTCAGTATCCGAAGATAGAGGCCTATAAAAGGCTTAGCGAATGGATTGAAATATAGACATACTGGGCATATGAACAATGACCATTTAGGCATTTCGTTGTATCGAATAAGAGCGAATATTATATTAATAGGATTTGTTTCTAACAACGTCATACTAAACATACATGCCACAATTGACTGTTTTTTTTAAGATGAGAGCGCCTCGTTAACCATTTCCAGGACAATTGGGTGGTTTTCAAGCGGATAAAGAACAGAATGTGCTTCAATTGAAAAAAATCAGGCTTTTTTATCAAATTTTACAAATGGCTATTTGGATATTTTAAAATAAAATAAGATATTTGCAATCCCATTCAACGGAATGGTCCTATAGCTCAGCTGGTTCAGAGCACCTGCCTTACAAGCAGGGGGTCCTAGGTTCGAATCCTAGTGGGACCACCAGAATCCACCTCAAAAGGGTGGATTCTTTTATTTTAC
>CAMDRO010000093.1 GCA_945906795.1 Spirosoma fluviale | reverse complement strand
TCCGGCTTTGTACCTTCTTTCAATTACATCTGTTTCAATATTGTGTCCACCTTCTGAGACTCTTTTTCGTACCCTATCTTTTGCTAATTCGATTGAATCCAACCAAAAGAAAATTAATGTAACGTAATAGTCTTTTGATTTGGCATTTTCAATTGTATTTATAAAAGATTTTGTAGAAAGTGTTGTTTCAAAAGAAAAGTCTTGGTTTGAGTTTATTAGTTCATCTATTCTTTTAAGCATTAATCTTCCAGCTTTAATTGATACACTTTCGGGTTGAAACGGTGATAGTCCTCTAGCGATTTCATCTGCATTAACAAACTCTTTACAATTTAGAAGATCAGGAAGTATGTTGAAAGATGCTGTAGTTTTACCAGCTCCATTACAACCGCCTATTATGTATAGATACTTTTCCTGCATGTTCAAAGTTAGAGAACTTTCCTCTTATAGCAAATATAGAGTTGTTGTCAACATTGGAAAAGCGATTAAGTCAATCATTTATAATTCATTCTAATTTTCTCTATCAAAACCATTACACCTACATTTTTAATCCAATGGATTTTGGCGTATTTTTGCACCTTGATTTTATAATGTATATCGAATGAGTCAGATTGAAACTGAAATAGCGAAACGGAGAACCTTTGGGATTATTTCTCACCCCGATGCGGGCAAGACCACATTGACGGAGAAATTGCTTCTCTTTGGAGGAGCGATTCAAACGGCTGGAGCGGTGAAGTCGAATAAAATTAAGAAGGGCGCTACGTCCGACTTTATGGAAATTGAACGCCAAAGAGGGATATCTGTGGCTACTTCGGTCATGACTTTTGAATACAATCAGGTTAAAATAAATATCTTAGATACTCCGGGTCACAAGGATTTTGCGGAAGATACCTATCGGACACTTACGGCTGTTGACTCGGTTATTCTTGTGATCGACTGCGTAAAAGGGGTAGAGGAACAAACGGAAAGATTGATGGAAGTATGTCGCATGCGCAAAACGCCGGTGATTATTTTTATCAATAAAATGGACCGCGAAGGTCGAAATCCATTTGATTTATTGGACGAGTTAGAGCAAAAATTAGGGATATCTGTTCGCCCATTGACGTGGCCCATTAATATGGGTCAAAATTTTAAAGGGGTATATCATTTATTAGATCGCTCTTTAAATTTATTTTCGGCCAATAAAACAAAAATAGAGAAGAATGTGGTTTCTGTGGATATTTCTACGGCCGAATTGGATACCCGAGTGGGGGACCGAGATGCAGCTCAATTGCGTGAAGATGTAGAATTAATTGAAGGAGTTTATGAGCCTTTTGATCGGGCTGATTATCTATCTGGGGATTTAGCTCCTGTGTTTTTTGGTTCAGCGGTGAATAATTTCGGCATCCAAGAACTATTGGACACGTTCACTAAAATTGCTCCGTCTACCCAAGCGCGTGGAACTGATATCCGGATTGTGGAGCCACAAGAGAAAAAGTTCACAGGTTTTGTCTTTAAAATTCATGCCAATCTTGATCCTAAACATCGGGATCGAATTGCTTTTTTACGCGTTTGTTCTGGGGTTTTTCATCGGAATACCTTTTACCAACATATTCGATTGAAGAAAAATGTACGTTTTGCCAATCCATATAATTTCATGGCGCAAGATAAAGAGGTGGTGGAAGAGGGATTTCCTGGGGATGTAATCGGTTTATACGATACAGGAAATTTCAAAATTGGTGATACATTAACAGAAGGTGAAATTTTAAATTATCAGGGGATTCCAAGTTTCTCACCTGAAATATTTAAGGAATTAATGAACCTCGATCCGATGAAATCCAAGCAATTGGAAAAGGGGATAGACCAGTTGACCGATGAAGGCGTGGCCCAATTATTCTTACAACCCCAATTAGGCAATCGTAAGATTGTGGGAACGGTGGGGGAACTTCAATATGAAGTAATTCAATACCGCCTCGAGCACGAATATGGTGCTAAATGCCGCTTTGATGGCATGTCAGTCACAAAGGCTTGTTGGATTACTTCCGAAGACCCCAAAAAACTACAAGAGTTTGTCCGCTTAAAAGGTCAAAATATTGCGCAAGATAAAGATGGAAACTACGTCTTTTTAGCCGAATCAGATTGGATTTTACGCATGAATCAGACCAATAACCCTGAAATTGAATTCCATTTTACCTCCGAGTTCAAATTGGCCTAATGGGTTTTTACCTAAAACAAAGCCTGCCGACTCGTTTGAATCGGCAGGCTTTTTTATGCAAAGATTCCCAATGAATCCTTATTTATTTTTCCAATAATTGGCCAAGCTAGATCCATTGATGTTCATTACTGGACCAAAAATGGCCGCAGGTAATCCTACAGTCGCCACCTTTCCCATGGCCATCGCTAAACCTGAGGCTAAACCCGCATTTTGCAAACCTACTTCAATGGCGATCGTTCTGCAATCTTTTTCTGGAAGTTTGGTGAGTCTACCTCCCCAATATCCTAAAATAAAACCGATGATGTTATGTAAAAAACAAGCCAAAACAAGCAATGGGCCTACGGAAATAAGAGCATCCCTGCCATTAGCTGTAATAATGATGATGATCAATCCAATGCTAATCATGGAGATTAGTGGCAATTGTTCTTGAAACCAAGGCCATTTATTTCCAATGATTCGGTTGTAAATGACCCCTAAAATAATGGGGATTAAGATTAATTTACTGATTTCCCAAATCATGGCGATCAGATCAATTTCAATCAATTGGCCGGCCAAATTTTTCATCAACAAGGGAGTTAAAAGGGGTGCAATGAAGGTGGCGATGGACGTTAGAGTGAGTGAAAGAGCTACATTGGCCTTGGCTAAATAAGACATTACGTTCGAAGCTAATCCGCAAGGCATGCAACCCACTAAAATGATGCCCGCCGATATTTCCGGGGGGAAGCTAAAGACTTTTGTTAGGCCCCAGCCTACTAATGGCATGATGGAAAATTGGAAAAATACGCCTAAAGCCACAGCTTTTGGAGACTTTAACACTTCTTTGAAATCTGAAATCTGCATGGTAGATCCCATCCCAAACATGATTAATTGGAGCAATGGGATAATCAATATTTTAAATTTTACATCTCCATAGCCAATGAATGGGGTGGGAAATTGTAACGTTAATACGACCGCTGCGATGATCCATAAGGTAAATGAAAAACCTTTTAATGACTCTTTGGTATGGGTGGAGAGGGCAATCAGCGCAATGCCAATGATCCATAAAATTCCAGCCCAAGAAGTATCTGAAAAAATAAGCCCGATAATTATAATGGTCGCTCCAGAAATGGATAATAATTTAAAGTTGTTTTTCATAATAGGTTTTGCGGTATTTATGCGGACTGATGCCCGTCATTTTTTTAAAGGTAAGTGAAAAATGTTGTGGAGAATAAAAGCCAGTTTCATAGGCAATGTCGCCTATATTATAATTGAAATGTGCCATTAAATTCATGGCAATATTAATGCGTGTTTTGATTAAAAAGTTGATCGGACTTAAGCCCGTCTCCATTTTCATTCGCTCACTAAACGCGGTGATTCCGAGCTGTGCCAACTGAGCCATCTCGGGTAAAGACCAATGATGCAATGGATCTTTCGTTATATTTTGTTCTATAATCTGATTCACTTTTGTATTTTCTGTCGTCTTTAAACTGGATTTTTGAGCTTCGCGAGCAAACAAAATCATAATTTGGTCAATGATGTGAATGACCATTTCATTTTGACTCATTTCGTGCACAAATATTTCATTGGTCAATTGCACAAATAATTTGGCCAAAAAATCTGATTTGTTAATTTTGAATTTATGGTAGTTTTTGAAAA
>CAMDRO010000092.1 GCA_945906795.1 Spirosoma fluviale | reverse complement strand
AATGTTAAAAGAAAATAATAATACCCTCACCAAAAGCCTTCAATTAAAACCCAGTAATCCTGAACAACCAAGAAATAAACGATTAACTTTAAACTAAAATAAACCTGGAAGTTGAAAGAAAAGTGACAACCAAAATCAGGCATCAACATAATTTTTACCTAATAACTAATACTTTTTACCTATTACCTCTTACCTGATATTTGTTACCTATTTTTCTTGCAACATTGTTGCAATATTAAATAATTTGTTTAACTTGCAACAGTATTGCATTATTGCTTTTCCTTATGAAAAAATTTATCCTATTGTTGATTTTATTTTCCTTCAATTTTGCCTGTAAAAAAGAGGAGGTCATTCCAACGGATGATAATGAGCTGATCACTACCGTGGATTTAATTTTTACAGATACAAATAAAAAAGTGAGTACTTTTTCTTTTCAAGATAAAGATGGAGATGCAAAAACTCTTCCTGAGAAGTTTGATAAAATCACTCTTGACAAAAACATGATATACACCATGGATATAAAGGTTTACGATGAAACCAAAAATCCAAAAGAAGATATTACGGAGCAAATAAAATTAGAAAGTGATGTGCATCTTTTTGTTTTTAAAATAGAACCAGCGTCTTTATTCCCCCTAAAAGCTATTGATAAAGATAAAAATGGATTACCCATTGGCTTGTTATCCAGTGGAATTACCCAGACTGCTGTAGGTACAGGGAAGTTAAATCTTGTACTTAAACACCAACCACCCATCAACGGGAAATTAGTTAAAACAGGAAATGAAGCGGGTGGAAGTTCAGATATAGATTTGATTTTTGACCTATCTATTAAATAATTATATAAATGTCTAAATATAAAAAAGATTGTTTTTTGGCTATAGAAAAAGTAGGTTTTTTACTCTCTATTGTTTGTGCCATACATTGTCTTACCTTGCCTATTTTCTTGTTTTTCGCCCCTTATTTAGCTAGTTCATTTGCCTTTAGTTCAAATCTGGAATGGATTTTAGTCATTTCAAGTTTTTTATTAGCAGCAATTATTTTAGTCTTGGATTATAGGAAACATCGCCAACCACTTCCATTATATTTTTTGGGAGTAGGAATTGTGATAAAGCTCTTGGATATGTTTTTAGTAAATCAGTCGTATGCATGGCTTTTTGGTATCCTCTTAGGTGTGGTCATCAGTATAGCTTATTGGGTTAATTATACACATAAAAAATCCTGTACTTGTAAAATAAACGCTTAATCAATAAATATTTCCCCTTTTTAGTATCTTTACTCACTTAATTTAAATATCCTTTGTGAGTATTAATTCCTCAATATTATATCAGCCTGTCATCGGCCTTGAAATTCATGCTCAGTTGCAAACAAATTCCAAAATTTTTGCAAGTGACCCTGTGCTTTTTGGCCAAAATCCGAATACATTAATTTCGGCTATTACCTTGGGTCATCCAGGTACTTTGCCAAAACTTAATATCCGAGCGGTCGAATTTGCAATTAAAATGGGCCTTGCTCTAGGGTCAAAAATTGCCTCTTGGCAGAATTTTGACCGAAAAAACTATTTTTATCCTGACCTACCAAAAGGATATCAAATCACCCAAGATAAAACCCCTATTTGCCTAGGTGGTTCCATTATGGTTCATCTTAAAAGTGGGGACAAAGTCTTGCCTTTTCATCACATTCATTTAGAGGAAGATGCTGGGAAATCGCTACATGAGGGAGATAATCCATATAGTTTTATAGATTACAATCGAGCTGGTACTCCTTTGATTGAAATGGTCACAGAACCTGCTTTACATTCGAGTGAAGAGGCATTCGCCATGGTTTCAGAAGTGCGCAAACTCGTGCGTTATTTAGGGATTTGTGATGGAAACATGGAGGAAGGTTCGCTCCGTTGCGATGTGAACGTATCTCTACGTCCAGAAGGATCAGAAATTTTAGGAACTAAGGTGGAAATCAAAAACATGAATTCATTGCGCAATATCCAAAGAGCCATTGAACATGAAATTATACGCCAAACAGATCTCTTGAACTCGGACATACAAATTATTCAAGAGACTAGAACTTTTGATGCTCATTTGGGGATAACCAATAGTATGCGAGTGAAGGAGTCGATGAATGATTATCGGTATTTCCCTGAGCCTGATTTATCTCCATTGGAAATTACGGAGGATTGGTTAGCCGAAATTAGAGCTAAGATGCCTTTATTGCCATGGCAACAAGAGAAAAAATTAATGGATGAATATAATTTACCTGCCTACGACGCGCATTTTTTATCCGAAAGCAGGGAAATGGCCATGTATTTTCAGGCTGTTTTTGAATACAGTAAGCATGCAAAGCAAATTTCTAATTGGCTTATGGGCCCAGTGAAATCATATTTGAATGAGCATAATGTATCCATAGACCAATTTGTTTTGAGTCCCAAAAACCTAGCCGACGTAATTAATTTAGTTGAAAAGGGTGTTATTTCGCATAATTTGGCGGTCCAACAGCTTTTCCCTTTATGTATTGAAAATCCGAAACGTAGTCCATCCGAAATAGTTGCAGAGCAAAAATGGTCTCAGGAACAGTCAAGCGATGAACTTAAAACTTGGGTAGACCAAGCCATAGCTGCTTATCCAGAAAAAGTGCTGGAATACCAACAAGGTAAAAAAGGACTTTTGGCTTTATTTATTGGAGAAGTGATGAAACGTTCGAAAGGAACGGCTGACCCTAAAAAAGTAAACCAAATTGTGAACGAGGCCTTAAGCCACTAAAATAATCAGATATGAGAATTGTAATTATTTTATGTGTACTCAGTTTTTTCTGCCCTAAATCCTTGGGTCAGGGATTTCAAGTCAAAGTGAAAGTAACGCATGTCGTGCCTGATAGGAAAATATATTTAGAATGGATTAATGGAAGAGGCCAAGCGATCAAAGTAGATTCCTTGTTTCCCAATGCCCAAAAAGAAGTAAGTTTTAAAGGAACAATCATCGACCAAGGAGGATTCTACCTAGTTAATTTTTATGATATCCCTAACCCACAAAAAGTACTTTTGATTTTAGAAGGTAAGGAGGTTGTCGACGTGCAAGCCGAAGGTATCAATTTGCCCGATAAACCAGGTACTTTTACGGTCAAGGGAAATACGCCGAATTTTACCTACATGAACCAATTGCTATCTATTTCTAAGGAGTTAGAAAGTAAGGTGACGGTATGGAATGCAGAGATTCAAAAAAATCCTGCAGCTCTGGAGCGAATTCAAAAAGAGTTTTCATTGGCTCAGACGATAACCATGAAAAAGATTAAAGATCTTATTCCATTGATGGGAACCAATTTAGTGGCTTTGTGGGCAACTAATTTTTTGCCACCAGACTCAGAAATTGCTATTTTGGAAGCGGTAGGTGCTCGTTTTAAAAAAGATAGGCCTAATCACCCTCAAGTCAAACCCTTTCTTGAGAATTTAAAAAGATTAAAAGGTGTGGGAGTGGGTTCAGACGCCCCAGAAATCGTCCTAAGTCAACCCTCAGGACAACGACTCGCGCTTTCCTCATTACGCGGAAAATATGTGTTGATTGACTTTTGGGCTAGTTGGTGCGGCCCCTGCAGGCGCGAAAACCCCAACGTAATCAAGACCTATGCCCGATTTAAAGATAAAGGATTTGAAATATATGGGGTAAGTTTAGATCAAGATAAAAGTGCTTGGTTGAAGGCCATCGAAGCGGATAAATTAGTTTGGAAACATGTTTCCGACCTACAATATTGGAATTCAGTGGCGGCTCAGGCATACCAAGTTTCTGCCATTCCGATGACTTTTATGTTAGATAGGGAGGGCAAAGTAATTGCAAAGGGTTTGAGGGGAGAGGCTTTGGATCAATTTTTAACGAACTTATTTTCTGGTAAATAATCTATTATGAAAATCGCTATCATTGGTTGTGGAAATATGGGTATGGCCTTTGCCAACTCATTCATTCAATATAATTTAGTCCAAAAAGAGGATCTTTTATTAATTGAAAAAAATAAGGAGCGGGGCGAAATATTACAAGATCAAAAAGCCGGAGTGGTGGTGGACACTATTTCTGCTAAAATTTCAAATGTTGATTTAATCATTTTATCCGTTAAGCCGCAGGACTACCCATTGGTTTCGGAAGAATTAGCTCAATTTTTAGTTCCGTCCCAACTGGTACTCTCGATCATGGCGGGAATTCCCATTGCCAATTTACAGACTTCTTTGTCTCATGAGTTGATTATTCGTGCTATGCCTAATACACCGGCCCTATTGGGGATGGGAATGACTGCTTTTGCTTCGGCTACGGCTGTGGGTCTTTCCGACATTCGTAAGGTAGAAAATCTAATTAACTCGACGGGCCGGGCCGTATTTTTGGAAGATGAAAAATTACTAGATGCGGTGACTGGTTTAAGTGGAAGTGGGCCTGCCTATTTTTTTTATTTGATTAAAGCGATGATTGACGCGGGGGTCGAAATGGGCTTCGACCCAGCTATGTCGGCTTTATTAGTGAAACAAACGATGCTAGGGTCCTATCATTTAATGCAAACAAGTGATAAAAATTTAGATGAATTAATTCAGGCGGTTGCCTCAAAAGGAGGAACAACAGAAGCGGCTTTAAAAACGTTTAAAGAATTAGGTGTTTCGGAGGGTTTAAAGCAGGGTATTTTTGCCGCGAGAGATAGGGCTATTGAGTTAGCTAAATAAATTAATCA
>CAMDRO010000091.1 GCA_945906795.1 Spirosoma fluviale | reverse complement strand
ATCATGATGCCGTCCCCTAATCCGTCGACCAACAAAGCACCTGCATCTGTAGGAGAATAAATCTGTAATTGTTCATCACTTACATCTTTATAATCCAATTGAATAATCACTGGACTCAGTATTGAATGATGTATTAAATCAAAAAATGCTCGCCGAATTTCTGGCATTTTATGTTCATTAGAGGAGTGTAAGATGATAACTACTTGCTTCTCTATTTTTAGATTGTCTAACATATTTACATCCCCAATAAGACTAGCCGCATTTATCTTAATAAAATTAATGTTGGGATGTTTACTCGTGGACCCACACCACTCATCCCAGGTAAACTGAGGATATATGGTATTTATTTGATGTGTCAACCAAACAGACGAAGACTGAATTTGTCTTAAGCCGTTCGGTAGCATAAACTGAATATGTTGATTTCCTGTAAATATATAATCTGCCCCTAAATCATTCATAGCCCACTTATCCGGCTCTGGTAAATAAAAATGACCAATCGATTTTAAATCATCCATGGACAAATCTGAAACCGAAGAAAAATCGGCAATAACCCGAGGTACTTGTTTGCCACCAAAATTAAAAACTTCATTTGAATGACGTCTTTCGTAATGAAATGGGTGAATAGGGGAGTCAAAATGATCTGACTTTCCTTTCCATGGAAGAATAGGAGAAGATTGACTAGATCGAATCTGTAATCGTCGAACCATTTCTTGAGCTACAGGGATTTCAAATTCAGGGTCTTCGGTTAAAGAAACACGGATGGTGTCGCCTAAACCATCTTCTAATAAAGTACCGATACCTACGGCCGATTTAATTCGACCATCTTCCCCTTCGCCAGCCTCAGTTACCCCCAAATGCAAAGGGTAAGCTTTAAATTCTCCTTCTTCTAGTTTTTTACTCAGTAGTCTATATGCTTCCACCATCACTTGTGTGTTGGAAGATTTCATAGATAAGACGATGTTATAATAGTTTTCATCCTCACAGATACGCAAAAACTCTAAAGCAGACTCAACCATACCTAAAGGAGTATCGCCATATCGACTTAAAATTCGGTCCGATAGAGATCCGTGATTAGTACCAATACGCATAGCAGTACCATATTCTTTGCAAATTTTTACCAAAGGCAAGAATTTATCTCGGATTCTTTCTAACTCCGATTGATAGGAAGCATCGGTATATTCTATGACTTCAAAGCGTTTTTTATCTGCGTAATTACCCGGATTTATACGCACTTTTTCAACAATCCGAGCGGCTAATTCAGCGGCATTGGGCGTAAAGTGAATATCAGCTACTAACGGAGTTTGATATCCTTTTAGCCGGAGCCCTTTTCGTATATTTTCTAAATTCTGTGCTTCCTTCACAGATGGAGCGGTAATTCGAACGATTTCACAACCAGCGTCGATCATTCGGATGGACTGATCTATGGAACCTTGCGTATCCATAGTATCCACCGTAGTCATCGATTGAATGCGAATGGGGAAATCAGAACCTATGAAAACATGACCCACCTCAACAGGAATGGTTGTTCTTCTTTGGTATGCTACAAGTGAAGCCGCATACTTATTACCGTCAGAAATTAATTTAGAAATAGACGAGTCCGTTGACATACCTTATATTAAAACCAAATTTACAAAAAGCCTCATCAATTACATCAAATGATGAGACTTTAAACCGATGATTATACTACCATGAACTCTTTTTATGCCCAATTGTTGCATAAAAATAAATAAAAATATAGCAAGGAATCATAATGATGTATGCCTTTTGGGTATCACCAATTTGATCCGCTATTTTCCCATAAAGAAGTGGTAATAAGGCTCCTCCAGAAATCATCATAATGATCAAAGCACTTCCTAGTTTGGTGAATTTACCTAAACCTTGAATCGCTAATGGCCATAATGCTGGCCACATTAATGCATTTGCTAAACCTAATAAAGCTAAACACATCACAGAGATAAAACCTGTAAAAACAATGGTTCCGATAGAAAAAAGAATGCCCAAAATCGCGGAATAGTTCAACGCTTTTTGTTGGGATAAGTATTTAGGGATAAAAAGAATTCCGACAATGTATCCCACTAGCATTCCATAAAGCGTATAAGTAGTAAAAATTTTAGCCACATCTTTGTCAAAACCTTCAGAAACTCCGTAATTAATTATGGTATCTCCGGCAATAACTTCTACGCCAACATATAAAAAGAAAGCAACTAGGCCTAAAACAAGGTTAGGATATGACCAAACGCTATCTTTTACTGCGCCATGGTCTTGTTTAACTTCTTCAGCTTCTACTTCCGGTAGACTAGAAAACCAAACCCAAATGGCTAATGCAATTAGAATAACCGTCATGATTCCATAAGGAGTAATCACGGTATTAAGTTTTTCGTTGCCGATTAAGCCCGTAGAAAGGAACAAGCCCCCAAAAATAAATTGGCTTAAAATTCCAGCTACTTTATTACAAATTCCCATCACTGAAATCCTTTTAGCCGCAGATTCACTTGGGCCTAAGATCGTTACATAGGGATTTGAGGCAGTTTGCAATAGCGCTAATCCGGTTCCGATCACAAAAAGACCAAATAAAAACATCGGATAATTAGCCATTTGGGCTGAAGGAATAAACAAAAGTGTGCCTACAGCCATAAATAATAAGCCTAAAGACATTCCTTTTTTAAAACCTGTTTTAGCTAATACCCAAGAAGATGGAATAGCCATGACAAAATAGGAAATGAAAAAGGCAAAAGTGACTAATAAAGAATCAAAATTATTAAGCTGGAATGCGTCTTTAAAAAACGCAATTAATACGGAATTAACCCAAGTGATAAAGCCGAATACAAAAAATAGTATCCCGATCATCATTAAAGGGCCGTTCGAAGATTTAGAGTTAGTTGTCATACGTTATTAATAAGAGTCGTTTAGTGCAAATATAGGTTTATTCGTCTTCCATTTACCTCTGGTAAAGTCAGGGATTTTTATGGAAGCGGAATTTTTAGCAATGGATTGCTCGGATAAAGGAGAGATGGCTGACCATGCCGCAGCATCATATACGTCGATGGGAGGGGCCACTTTGTTTTTAATCGCTTCAATAAACCCTCTTAAAACGAAATAATCAATTCCACCATGGCCTGCATTTTCAGCATCCGCTGAATGAGTCTTCCAAAGCGGGTGGTCATATTGATCTAAATAGGGTTTCGCATCGTCCCAGCGATGGGCTTTAGTTGATACCCCTTCAATATAAATGGATTTATTATCTTCCATCCATAAACCTTTCGTTCCTTGAACTCGAAATCCTAAGGAATAGGGACGAGGGGAGTTGGTGTCGTGCGTAATTAATATAGTTTCCCCATTCACACACTTGATCATCGTTTGAACGATGTCGCCACATTTAAAATTCACTTTCGCATTAGGGTGATCTGCACCCCCTTTGTTGACAATATATTCATGAAGTCCCTGAGAAGGAGTGGCCATGGACGTCAAATATGCAAATTGGTTTCCGCGATTAATATTAAGCATTTCGGCTACTGGGCCTAGTCCATGGGTCGGATAAAGATCTCCATTTCGGTCAATCGAATGTTGGGTTCTCCATTTAGCTTCTGAAAATCCTTTATCTCCAAATTCAACACCGCCCCCATAGGCCTGCGTACCATTATTAAATTTAACTTCTCTAAGATCGTGTTGATAACCGCATTGAACATGATTTAGCGAGCCAAACATCCCTTGTCTAACCATATGTAAGGTGGCTAAAACATCTCGTCGATAGCATACATTTTCTAAAATCATGCAGTGGGACCCCGTTTTTTCAAACATATTGACCAAATCCCAAGACTCCTGTAATTTGACCGTTGCGGATACTTCGACACCTGCGTATTTCCCCCGTTTCATGACTTCTAAAGCCATTGGCACATGCCATTCCCAAGGAGTGGCTATGACTACTCCGTCAATATCCGATCGCTTTGCTAAGTTTTCAAAATCTTGCTCATTCTTGCCGTAGATTGCAGGAGAAGGCCTACCTTTGTCTAAAATCATTTTGTTTGCGATGGCAATGGCCTTGGGATTTATGTCACAGATAGCGACAATTTCCACATCTGGACGATACATAGCCATTTCTAAATGATTTTGCCCACGAAGACCTACGCCGATAAAACCTAAACGCACTTTTGTTTGTTCAGTTGGTAATCCTTTTAAAAAAGTAGGAAAAAGTGCAGTAGAAGAGGAATAAATAAGGGAATTAGATAAAAATTTCCTTCGTTTCATTTAATTTATTTTAGGTTTTAAGATATAGAATTGAAATTTAATTAAAATACTACATTAAATTTATAAGATTTTTTAAAATAATGATGACACAAAAAATTAGCGTTTTTAGAAAAGAACATTTTAATGCAGCCCATCGGCTACATAATCCCGATTGGTCAGCAGAAAAAAACAAGGAAATATTTGGTTTATGCAATAATGCCAACTACCATGGACATAATTATGAATTAATTATTCAAATTACGGGAACAATTAATCCACAAACGGGTTATGTCATCGATATGAAAGATTTATCCATTTTAGCCCAAGAAGAAGTGGTTAAAAAGTTTGATCATAAGAATTTGAATTTAGATGTACCAGAGTTTGAAAATTTAAATCCATCAGCAGAAAACATAGCTGTGGTTATCTATCATAAATTACGAGTAAAAATTGCCGCTGAGTTAGACTTAAAAATTAGATTATATGAAACAGAACGAAATTTCGTTGAATTCCCTGCTTATTGATTCCGATC
>CAMDRO010000090.1 GCA_945906795.1 Spirosoma fluviale | reverse complement strand
TAGCGCACCTTTTTCAATTCCAATTTTAAAATCTTATCCGTCGTGGCGTTCAATTGGCTTATCTCCTGCTCAGCCAAACCCAAGGACTTCACCAACTCGATATTTCTCAATGACTCGGTCGTCGAACCTGCCAAACCCGTAGATTCTTTGACAATTTGAATCTGAATAACTTTAATTTTTTTACTTAAAACCGAAGACACATAACCGATCAACGGACCTGTGACTAAAAATAGGGGCATCACCATCCAATGCACTGAAAATGCATAAACTGAAATGAAGACTAAAGCAATCACCGACTGGAATAAAATGTTAATTCCCAAGGTAATCAACTTCTCCACATCGGTCCGCACTTTTTGAAGCTTACCCAATGTCTCGCCCGAACGCTGATCCTCAAAAGTTTCATAGGGCAACTCCAGAGAATGCCGGATGCCATCCGAGTATAGATTGGCCCCCACTTTTTGAGTAACGGTATTAATCATATAATCTTGGAAGTTTTTAGCTACCCGACTGACAAAAGCCACACCCACAGAAGCCAAGGCCAATGGCCAAATAGCTGCAATAAATTGGTCCATGGTATGGGTATCCGAACGATATACAGCCGCCACATCGTCAATGATCCTTCTGAAAATATAAGGATCCATCAAAGAAAAAATCTGATTTGTGGCCGCGAGAGCTAATGCCGCCATGACGCGCCAACGATAATGCTGTAAATAGGTAAATAATAATTTCATATTTTACAGAGATGCAATAAACGCATCAAAAAATGTACTGACACGACACCTCGTGTCTAAAAATTGTAGAGACACGAAACCTCGTGTCTAAAAAATATAGAAACGCGATACCTTGTTTCTGAAAATGTAGTAACACGAAACCTTGTGTCTAATAAATCGTAGAGACACGATACCTCGTGTCTAAAAACCGTAGTAACACGAAACCTCGTGTCTAAAAATCGTAGAGACACGATACCTCGTGTCTATTCCCCTGAATTAAAACCTGGTCAATGCCATTTCGGCTACCGTTTTGCCGATGGACAAAGCAGAAGTGGCCGCAGGACTTGGTGCATTTAGGATATTGATGACTTTTGGATCTTCCACAATGGAAAAATCGTCTAATAAACCCCCATTCCTATCGCAGGCCTGAGCCCTCACTCCCGCTCCCCCTTCCACTAAATCTGTTATTTTAATTTCCGGAATTAATACTTGGAGTGCCTTCGTAAATGCCTCCTTAGAAAAACTACGATACATCTCACCTAAGCCCATTTCCCAGTATTTAGTAGCCACCTTTTGAAAACCAGGCCAGGTTAATGTATCCCATAGCTCCTTAAAATCAATACCTAATTTTTTATATCCTTCCTTTTTAAATGCCAAAACCGCATTAGGTCCAGCCTCCACTCCTCCTCGCATCATACGCGTAAAATGAACACCTAAGAATGGGAAATTAGGATCTGGAACAGGGTAAATTAAGTTTTTAACCAGATATTCTTTATCGGCCCTCAACTTAAAATACTCCCCCCTAAAGGGTATAATCCGAACATCCAAAGGCTCTTTTTGAGTCCATTGGGCCACTTTATCTGAATAAAGTCCGGCACAATTTATGATTAATTTTGCTTCGTAGGTCGACTTATTTGTTTCGACAATGGAGTAGGTTAAGCCCTTAGTTATATTGATAACCTGCTCGGCCAAATGTAATTCGCATCCTTTTACTTGAATGCCTGTGGCTAATTTGACAGCCATCACTCGATAATCAACAATTCCTGTTTGAGGCACAAACATTCCCTCCAAACCCGTCACATGAGGTTCATGCTCCCTCATTTCACTCAAACTTAATTTCTTTAATCCCCCCAGTCCATTTTGAATTCCCCTTTGATATAAATTCTCCAAAGCAGCTCGCTCATGTTCAAAACTTGCGACAACAATTTTTCCCGTCAATTCAAAGGGAATATCTTCTTTTTGGCAATAATCAATCAACTGATGATATCCCTCAATACAGTTTTTTGCTTTCAAAGAACCAGGTTTATAATACAAGCCAGAATGGATTACTCCCGAATTATTACCTGTTTGGTGCATAGAAACCACATTTTCTTTTTCGAAAAGAGCGATTTTTAAATCAGGCTTAGATTCTAATAATCTATGCGCAGTCGCTAAACCTACAATACCACCACCTACAATAATTACATCAAAAGCCATTGGAATCATTCATTTATTGGAGGGCAAATATACGAAATTCAGATGGGAGATTTGATATAAAATTATCAATAGACTGAATATTTTAGGTATATCAAAAGGTTAATTTTTTGTAGCTTTGCCACGCTCTTAAATGTCTAGCTTACGCTTTAAAAATTGTTAAATTTAGGAAAGCTGACAGCTAAGGCGCGGAGATGCAGATAACTAGGGGGCGCGGGAAGTTGACAGCTAAGAAGTGGAAAAGCAAAAAATGTAAAAAATGAATCCGGGGATTTCCAACTTGTATGAGATTGCAAACAAACCTAAAAAGCAAATTTTGGGTTTAATGTCAGGTACTTCATTAGACGGTTTGGATATCGCCTTATGCGAATTTGAGGGAGCGGGATTAGCCACAAAATTTAAATTAAAACAGTTTGTCTCCTTACCCTATTCGAGCGAATTTAAGGAAAGCATACAGGCTGTATTTGCCAAAGAACAGATACATTTCCCTAGCCTTAGTACGCTCAACGCCGAAATTGGGATTAAACATGCGGAACTCATTTTGAGCGCCTTACAATCTTGGGGAATACAAGCAGAAGAAATAGACCTCATTGCTTCACATGGGCAGACGGTGATACACCGGCCTATGCGTAATGGAAACAAACCGAATTCCACCTTGCAAATAGGAGATGGGGATCATATCGCGTTAAAAACGGGCGTCACCACCCTTTCCGATTTTAGGCAAAAACATGTGGCTGCTGGTGGTGAAGGTGCCCCTTTAGCCATGTATGGCGATTATTTTCTGTTTTCAAAAAAAGGTGAAAATCGGATCTTACTGAATATCGGCGGGATTGGTAATTTTACTTTTCTGCCGGCTAATCAGGATCCTAATTTAATTCTTGTGACTGATACTGGCCCTGGAAACACCATAATTGACGCATGCGTTCGAAGCTATTTTCCTGGCTTTTTTTACGATAAAGACGCCCGATTAGGTAGGCAAGGTTTATTGCATGCCGGCCTTTTACAGGAACTCTTGAAACTAGATTTTTTCCAAGAGACTTTCCCTAAAAGTACGGGGCCGGAATACTTTAATTTGGAGAAAGTCCAACAAATAATACAGTCGAATCAATGGACATTAACCCCCACGGATTTAATCAGAACGCTGACTGAATTTAGTGCGCAATCCATTGCTTTGGCGATCAAAAAATACATCCCTGAGGTCAAATCAAATATTTACGTGAGCGGAGGAGGAAGTCAAAATCCACTGCTGATGCAAAGGATTTCGGAAATGTTGCCTGAGGTAAAAATAGGGTTAAGTTCAGAAATCGGAATACCCGCAGATGCCAAAGAGGCCGTTTTATTTGCTTTGTTGGCTAATGAAACTCTGATGGATACTGGGGCGACTAAGGTTCGCCGACTAGGGGATTCGCCTTGGGTGACGATGGGAAAAATTTCTTTCCCCTATTAATTTCCGCGATTAAAAAATATGAAGCAAAAATTAGAAGAATTTATACTGTTTGAAAATGAGGATTTTATTGTCATCAATAAGCCATCGGGCATTGCGACCTTAGATGAGCGAAAAGACGTTTTTGCCCCGGCCATTTTACGCATGGCCAAAGAATATAGCTCAGATGCGCAAGTCGGACATCGATTGGATAAGGAAACCACGGGAGCTTTAATCATTGCGAAAAACCCGGAGGCTTATCGGCATATCTCGATGCAATTTGAACATCGGGAAACCGCGAAAAGATACCACGCCGTAGTTGAAGGAATGCACAACTGGGATGGCATGTTGGTGAATCTCCCAATTCTCCCATTAAAAGACGGCAAAGTGATTATTGACCGCAACAAAGGAAAAGATGCAGAAACTTGGTTTCAAACTTTAAAGGTCTATAAAGGATTCACATTAGTTGAGTGTATGCCCATTACCGGACGTATGCATCAAATCAGAATCCATTTAACTTGTCTTAAAGCACCTATTGTGGCTGATGAAATGTATGGCGGACCCGATGTTTATGTGTCGGATTTAAAACGAAATTACCATTTAAAAAAAGACTCGGAGGAATTGCCCATCATGCGCCGAGTGGCCTTACATGCCTTCAGCTTAAGTTTTAAATTAATGGATGGAAGCCCGATGACCGTAGAAGCGCCCTATCCAAAAGATTTTGGGGTACTGATCAAAACTTTGGAGAAGTATTCGTAATTTTACCGCCTCGGCTTCATAGTTCAATGGATAGAATGTAGGTTTCCGGTACCTAAGATGAAGGTTCGATTCCTTCTGAGGCTACATGATTTAATTGCCCAACAAAGAAAAATTCTTTTAATGAATTCGTTGGCAAAATCCGTTTCGAATTAAAAAATGTCTACAAAAAAGAGAATTTTATTCTTTACCAAAGACCTCAACCGTACAGGAGCGGAAATAATTCTATTCAACATCGTTGAAAGTTTAGACCGTTCGAAATTTGACATAGGAGTTGTTGTTATGCAACCAGGGGGTGAGTTAGTTTCTCATTTGCCTAAAGATGTCCATTTATTTTACTTAGAAAGCACGTTTAACCTTTTCGACAAAATTAGGTTTCATCTTGGAGAAGATGTTATGTTAAATCGACTAAAAAGAATTGAGAATGAGTTCAAAAGTGATATTTGGTATATTAACACGGTTGACAATGCCTATTTATTGAAATTTAAGGAACATTTTTTAGTAAAAACTTGCTTACATGTACACGAATACCTCTATAATTTCGAGCAAATAGCCGCTCAGGAAATTAAACTATTAATCGATCAAGC
>CAMDRO010000089.1 GCA_945906795.1 Spirosoma fluviale | reverse complement strand
ATAACAAATAAAATAATTAAAATTAAACCTGCAGAAATACCGCCAGATTTTTTTTCAGTTGCAGCTGGCTTAGCAGCTGGCTTTGGTTGTTGTGTACTCATTAGTTTGGTAAATTTGGGGTTAAAAAATTAATAGTTTCATAACACTTTCAAAAAACACAAGCCACGTATTTTTCATAATTCCCGCTTCCTTGGTATTTTCAGTGAACGCAAAAGTAATGTAATTCTAATTTAATTCTAACATGGTTTAGGTTATATTAAGATGATTTTTTTTTCAGGCCCAAGAAGCCTATTGTACTATCTTAATATTTTCCCCGAAATAGCATCGATTATAGAGTACTTTTTCGGGATTAAGAATTTTGAAAAAAAACAAAAAAATTAAAAAAAACCTTAATTTGGTGGAAATTATCGTCTAATTATTAATTTAGAGACTCATTTATAAACGCATGGATTCTCCTTTTTACAAAAAAAGCCCAAAAGCATCTTCTAGAAAAAGTGATAGCTCCTCCTTAAAAGAAGCCATTGAATCCCTACTTAAAATTTATAAACTACAAGGAAAATTTGACGAGACATATGTGTCGGCCAACTGGGAGCTGATCATGGGTAAACCGATTGCGGCTAGAACCCAAAAAGTGTACGTCACCAACCATAAACTATTTCTTCAAATCGATTCCGCCCCACTCAAAAAAGAATTGATGATGGCCAAACAAAAAATGATTGAGCTCATCAATAAATCAGCTGACAACGAGGTAGTTAAGGAAGTGATTTTTCTTTAATACCCACATTTGAATCGTCCACCCATAAATCATACGCTAAAACACACCAAACAATCAATAAGGGCAAAATCATTAATGCATATTGATTAATGAATGCTTCGCGAATAAAGCGAGGAAATAAATCGGTAGGCGAAAAACTTGATATGGCTAATGTCCCCACTAACAAGCTCCACCTGAACTTGTTTCTTGGGCCCAAAATGAACCATAATCCAAGCCCTGGAAATGCCATCACTAAAGTCGGCGATTCCGTTCCCGTACTCGCAAGCATTAAGTAAATGGTCACAAATGCCAAGATTCTCAATTGGAAATCAATCCGATTCCATTTTATCGGCTGAAAATAAACCCACAAATTCAACAGCATCGATGGAATTAAAAACCATAAATTAGACAGATTGGCATCCCCAAAAATGCGGCGAAACATCCCCATGACACAAACATCAGTTCGTAGGTTTTGAATATTTATATTTAATTCATTCTTGTGAGTCAGTATCCCAATCCAATCATAATAGGTTTGGATTCCATATTGAAAGCCCCCAAAAATTATGGGGATCACACCCCAAATGACCAACCAGGCTAATAAATAATAAAAAAAGGAAAGCCTCGTTTTTGAAAAAAAGAAAAACGCCAATCCCACAATGCCATAAAATTTAATCAAGATCCCTAAAATGATTAAACAGGCTGCCCAAAAATCTCGACCCCGATGTACATAAATATAACTCCACAAAATCATGGAAATACATAAACCATGAAATTGCGTGTTCAACAAAGCAGTAACCGCAGAATTCAAAATAATCCACAAAATACTTGCTCGCTGATCTACACGAATAGGCAAATTCTGTATCGCATAATATAAGAAGACCGAGTTACACAAATTCCAAATCACCACGCTCATCCCTACTGGCATCCAAGAAAAAGGAGCCATCAAAATGGCGAAAATAGGTCCATATAAATAAAGGTCAAAATACTCTTTGGGATATTCCAGGTAAAGCGGCATTTGATTAAAAAAATGACCACTGCTCGATTTAAAAATCACGAAATTATTAATATAAGAATGAACATCCGAAAGTAAATACTGTTTGACGCCAGTAATAATCCCCAGCAACAACCATATTGCGATTAAAACAGCAGGCCGACTATACCATTTGATTTCCTTATTTTCCATCTGAAAGGTTTTTTATGTACTCATTCATCGTGATGAAATTTGCCGAATTCTCTTTTTGTAATCCCTTTACATAACTTTCAAGTTTGGCTTTTAAAGCTCCTCCATGACCTCTTTTCACATGAAAAGGCAAAGGATAGGCTGATAAATCCGCAAATTCCCAAGGATGAAAATACAGGTTTAAAAATCTATTTTTTCTCAAACAGATGTGAGATAAATAAGTAAAAAACCACAAAGGGAAGTTTTTAAAAGCCAACCAAAATAACGGGATTCGAGTGTTAGGAGTAACCGAAGCAGGTACATTCCATAACCCATGCTCGAAAAAAGGAATGGTTGGCTTATCCCGATGATCATACCGCCCCGGAATCCAAGTAGGGTTTAAGGATGAATGGTACTGATAGCCGGCCAATTTGATTTCTTTTTCATCCACGTATTGCATTCTGGCCATCCGGAAACCTGTCACCTTTCTGCCACTCAATTCTTCTAAAAGCTCCTTGGAAGATTTCAAGTCCTTTTTTGCGTCAAAACTTCCATGAAAATACCCATGTGAAGCCAATTCATGCCTAGGATGTAATCCTGAAATCCATAATGGATTGTTTTCTGCAAAAACCCCCGTACAAAAAATAGTGATGGGTATTTCTAAAGCATCCACTAATTCCATGAATATTTTCAAGCCCTTTCTTGAGACCTCCAATTGCTCCTCCAATGAGATTTCAAACCCATATTCTAAGAGTATATCACATTCTTCAACATCCAAGGTAATCATGATTTTAGGTGTGGCCATGCTACAAATTAATCGTTCTTCGAACCAATATTGACCCAAAATTAAATAACTCGGTTAAAATAGTCTTGAACTTCATACTTGAAAATTGAATACCCTCACGAACATGAACATAAATCCAATCCATGCGTATATCCTTTTCGTTTGATGCCATCACAAGAAATTCCATGTCAAATAAAAACGCTGATATCTGCGTTTGTAGAAATATAATCTTGCCTTTTTGATTAAATCCTTTCAGCCCAGATTGGGTATCCTTTACTTTTAACCGAGGAAAAAACAAGTAATTCATTACTTTCAAACTCAAGGAGAAAATTTTACGAGCTGCAGGCAATTGATCATAATAGTGTTCATCCCGTACTCCGACCACCATATCGACATTTTCTTCATCCAATTTTCGGTACATCTCGGATGCGTTTTCCAATTTATAGGGATAATCAGCATCTGTGTATATAATAATCTCGGAAGTGGTTTGCCTGATCGCTTCCCTCAAAGCGCCACCCTTCCCTATATTTTTAGGTAAATCAATGTAATGAAAATGAGGAATTTGAGCATTTAAATACAGAATATCTTGTTCATTGATTCCTTTAGAACTTCCATCATTCACCACGTAAACTGCAATAGGGAGACCTTTGGGTAACATCTTAACCAATAGCCCATAATAATGCACCAAATCCTGCGCCCAATGTAGGTGCGGATTATAACAAGGGTGAACTAAGTCAAGAGATTTATGAACTTTCAAAAATATTTTTTTGCAATAATACGAAATTTAGGCCTTGGGTATGAATAAAAAAACGCAGATATTTGCTAGCAACAAATTTTCCTATGGCAATTCCCCCATTATTAAACGCTGGAGACTTGGTTTCTGTTTTATCTCCAGCCTCCCATACAAATTCCAATGCCTGGGAAAAGGGAATTGAAATGCTCGAACAATGGGGATTACGTGTCGATCGGGGGGAACATTATTTATCCCAACATTTTGGATTTGGAGGTACCGATGCAGAACGACTACATGACTTACAAAAAGCACTAAATAATCCTGAGATTAAAGCCATTTTTCCTATCCGAGGTGGGTATGGTTCGAGTCGCTTATTGGACGATTTAGATTTTACCCATTTCGTTCAAAAGCCCAAATGGATCGTGGGCTTTTCAGATATTACAGCTTTGTTGTTACACATTGATTCTTTGGGCATTGCTGGAATTCATGGCCCCATGCCTAATAATTTTTGCCAAAAAGGGGGAGAGATTTCACTACAAGCATTAAACGAATTGCTGTTTCTTGGCCGCGCTCACTACACATGTAACACACATCCGGCCAATATCTTAGGAGAAGTTCAAGCAGAATTAATCGGCGGAAATCTATCCTTGTTGACGCATTTAATTGGCACATCAAGCTTCGAAAAACCCCTCGGAAAAATTTTAGTGATCGAGGAAATTGGCGAAAGACTGTATCACGTAGATAGAATGTTGGTCCAATTAAAACGATCAGGCTATTTTGAAGGCCTTGTCGGAATGATCATAGGTGGATTTACCGACTGTAATGAGGCCCCTTTAACCATAGGCAAATCAGTGCGGGAATTAGTTTTAGAACATACCGAAGATTATCAATTCCCCATCGCCTTTGATTTTCCATTAGGCCATGTTCCGACCAACCATCCGGTGGTTTTTGGGGTGAAGTCCAACTTACTGATAAGTTCTGAAAAAGTCCAACTCACTGTTCAACTTTAAGATTCATTTAGTGTAATAAGGGCTAGATTTGAGTCAATCAATTCGCCACAATGCTCGCAAAAACATTTGGAAGCTCTGTTTTTGGAGTATCCGCTTCTTTAATCACCATTGAAACCAATGTGGGCCAAGGCACCAAATGCTTTTTAGTGGGCCTCCCCGATTCAACCATCAAAGAATCCATCCTTCGCGTAGAATCAGCCTTAAAGCAAATAGGATTCTTTTTCCCGCGCAGAAAAGTGATTATCAATTTGGCACCGGCTGATATTCGCAAAGAAGGCTCAGCTTACGACTTACCTATTGCCCTGTCCATTTTACATGCTTCGGAACAAATTAGTTTCCCTGATTTAGATCGCTATGTCATCATGGGCGAATTAGGCTTAGATGGTGATTTAAGGCCTATAAAAGGGGCTTTACCGATGGTTTTAGAGGCTAAAAAACAAGGGATTTTTAAAATCATATTGCCCAAACAAAATGCCAATGAGGCGGCCATTGTCACTGAGGTGGAAGTCTTTGGCATGGAAACGCTGCAAGAGACAGTCCAATTTTTACGGGGCAAAACGATTCATCATAAAACTTTGATTAATATCGATGACTTGTTTAATCATCAAGCCAATGATTTTGAGCTTGATTTTTCTAATGTTCAAGGGCAAACACATGCCAAAAGGGCCATAGAAATTGCCGCCGCAGGGGCACACAACCTACTCATGATAGGCCCACCAGGAGCTGGCAAAACGATGTTGGCCAAAAGAATTTCAAGTATTTTGCCGCCGATGACGCTCCAAGAGGCACTCGAAACGACCAAAATACATTCCGTGGCAGGGAAATTAAGTGATAAAAAAGCGCTCATTGCCACCAGGCCATTCAGGTCCCCCCACCATTCTATTTCTGCCGTAGCGTTGATTGGCGGTGGATCCATTCCCCAACCAGGGGAAATTTCATTAGCACACCATGGGGTTCTTTTTTTGGACGAGCTACCCGAGTTTTCAAGGCATGTGTTAGAGGTGTTGCGCCAACCGCTTGAAGATCGAAGTATTCATATATCAAGGGCAAGATGGGCGGTCGAATTTCCGGCTAATTTCATGTTGGTAGCCAGCATGAATCCTTGCCCTTGTGGATTTTACAATCATCCCATCAAGACTTGCACCTGTGGGTCTGAAAATGTTCGTAAATATTTAAATAAAATTTCTGGCCC
>CAMDRO010000088.1 GCA_945906795.1 Spirosoma fluviale | reverse complement strand
ATAATTGGAGTGCAAAGGTGCAGTGTTTTTCGCATAAAAACAAGTATCTTTGTTAAAATTTACAATCCCACCCTTTTTTGGGCAGTACAAAAAAATATGGCCCAGCAGCATAAAGCAGGTTTTATTAGTATTATTGGCAAACCCAATGTAGGCAAAAGCACTTTAATGAATGCTTTGGTTGGCGAGCGTTTGTCTATTGTTAGTTCTAAAGCTCAAACTACGCGTCACAGGATTTTAGGTATGCTAAATGGCGTGTTGGGTGACGATGAATACCAAATTGTATACTCTGATACTCCGGGTGTTTTAATGCCTAAATATGAGTTACACAAGTCCATGATGGCATTTGTGAGAAGTTCCCTGGAAGATGCTGATGTTGTTTTATATGTAACGGATGTTTTTGATACCTATGAAGATTTAGATTTTTTGACGAATTGGAAAGATCATACGGAAACTCCTATATTAGTTTTAATTAACAAAATCGATTTGGTTGATTCTGAAAAGCTTCAGGTTTGCCTGGATTATTGGAAGGAAATTTTCCCAGGAAAGGTGATTTTGCCTATTTCAGCTTTAGAAGGAGTTCACTTAGATCAAATATTTACTCATATTGTTGAGAAATTACCTGTTCATCCTCCGTTTTTTGATAAGGATGAATTGACAGACAAGCCAGAGCGCTTTTTTGCTTCAGAAATTATTCGAGAGAAGATTTTTTTAAATTATAAAAAGGAGATTCCTTATTCTTGCGAGGTGGTGGTCACTTCATTTAAGGAGGAGGAAAATATCATCCGAATTGCTTCTGAAATTTATGTTGAACGCGTGTCCCAGCGTGCCATTTTGATTGGCCACAAGGGTGAGAGTATTAAAAAAGTGGGTATTCAAGCTCGTGCCGAGTTAGAGAAGTTTTTCGGTAAACATGTATTTTTAGAGCAATTTGTTAAAGTTGAGCCAGATTGGCGGGGAAAGGCAGATAAATTGCGTTCATTCGGGTATGCACTCGATTAATTAAATAATAAAATGTCAAATATAATTGCAATTGTAGGTCGTCCAAATGTGGGTAAATCAACGCTTTTTAATCGTTTGATTGAGCAAAGAAAGGCAATCATGGATAATATGTCGGGGGTTACTCGAGATCGACATTATGGCTATGGCCAGTGGACAGGTAAGTTTTTTACTGTGATTGATACGGGTGGCTATGTTCATGGATCTGAGGATATTTTTGAAGGCGCCATTCGCGAGCAAGTTGAAATGGCCATTGAAGAGTCCAACGTATTATTGTTTGTGGTGGATTGTCAAACCGGGTTAACTGATTTGGATAAGGACTTTGCAAAGGTTTTGAGAAAATCGAAAAAACCAGTCATTTTAATTGCCAATAAGGCGGATACCCATGAAAAGGCATACGCAGCAGCTGAATTTTATGAGTTAGGTTTAGGTGATCCTTTCCCTATTGCCGCCGAAAGTGGTAGTGGTACCGGAGATATGTTGGACGTTATGATTTCTCATTTTGAAGAAGAAGGTGAGGAAAACCCCGAAGCTGGCGTACCTAGAGTCGCTATTTTAGGAAGACCCAATGTAGGGAAATCATCATTTTTAAATGCTTTATTGGGCAAGGATCGTTCGATTGTGACTGATTTAGCTGGGACGACTCGAGATGCCATTCAAAATCATTATACGCTTTATGGTAAAGATTTTATTATCACAGATACCGCTGGAATACGTCGTAAAGCACGTGTAGATGACAATATAGAGTATTATTCTGTTTTGAGGTCCATTAAAGCTTTAGAAGAATGCGACATAGCGATAATATTGATTGACGCGACGACCATTGATCACAACACAGGATTAGAGGCTCAAGACATGAACATCATTAGTATGGCCGATAAAGCCAAAAAGGGAATTGTATTAATGATTAATAAATGGGATTTAGTTGCTAAGGATACTAATACTTCTATTAAGCTTGAGAATGCCTTGAAAGAGCGCTTGGCCCCCTTAAATTACATGCCTGTGATATTTACTTCTGTCTTGGAAAAGAAGCGAATTTTCCAAGTCGTTGAGAAAATGCTCGAAGTATTTGAGAATAGATCACAAAAAGTGTCGACTTCTAAGTTGAATGATGTCATGTTAGAAGTGATCCAAAACTATCCGCCCCCCGCTTGGAAAGGAAAATATATTAAGATTAAATATTGCACGCAGGTATCCACTCCTTACCCTACTTTTATTTTCTTTTGTAATTTGCCTCAGTACATTAAGGAGAGTTATGAAAGGTACTTAGAGAATCAAATGCGGAAAGCATTTAAATTGGAAGGCACGCCGATTTCTTTATTTTTTAGGAAAAAATAAGGCTTTTAAATATGATTTATTGAAGTAGCCAATTTGACCTTTTGCCCCGACGCCAATGATTTTATGCTTTGTTGCAATAATATTATGAAAGTGGCTCTCACTTAATTTTTTCCATTGGCTTAATTTGGGATGAAAAGCGTAGCTTCCAGAGGGTCCTGTTGTAATCCAATACGGACTCGACCAAATTACTTTTTCAACGTAATAGTTTTTGGGTATTTGGGTTTTGATTGGGCCCCAACTTCCACCTGCATTTGTAGATTCTAAAATTGGAATTTCGCTCGAGTCAATTTTTAAATAATTCCCTCCTGCAGCCCAAAAATGATTTTTATTTTTTGCCACAATTGTAAAAAAGCCAATGGTTGTATCTGCTGGAATAGTACTGTTGGTTACTTTCCATGATTCCAATGTATGATTTAAGCTTTGAAATATTCTGGCATGATGGCCTCCTCCTGAAATAATGTTTAATTTTTTATTCATCCATAGTAAACTTGAGCCACTTGCCGCAAAAGCTGCTTCTCTCGGTAATAATGTAGGGAAATTGATTAATTTAACGGGTTCAATTTTGATCCCATTATCTTGTAGTTTAAAAAGTACAAATTTTTGATTCATGGGATCAGATAATAAAAAGCCTATTCTATTTTTATAGTCCCATGTAATTGCGTCAAAAAAGTAATGAGGGTCTTTGATATCTAGAATAATAGCCCAATTTTTTCCACCGTCGTTTGTTTTATATAGTTTAGCCGCTCCTTTTTCAGATGGTCCTGCACTCATTAATATGATTTCATTTTTATTCAGGATAACAAGGTCTCTAAAGTCTAAATTTTCTGCGCCTGGAACTTGCTGGACCTCCCAAGTTATTCCTTCGTCTTTAGAATGAATATAGGTCCCCTTAGTGCCACCGATCCAGATCTCATTTTCAAAAGATTTAAGGGCTCTAAAGGATGCTGTAGTAGGCAAAGCAATGGTTTGCCATTGCCCCAAGGCAACCATAGAAATTAATAAAAGAAGATAAGTGATTACTGTTTTTTTCATAAAAAAAAGCCATTCTGGTTTTCCAGAATGGCTTCATATTTAATTTGAATGGAAGATTATTTGTTTACGATAATCTTACCTACATATGATTTATCAGCTGAAGCCTTCACTTGAAGTATGTAGATTCCGTTTCCTAAACCACCAACATTCAATGTGTTTCTTCCGTCGGTTCCATCTGAACTTGCAATTTTACCTGCAAAGACTGGACGACCAACCATATCATAAATGGATACATCTGCTCCAGTCCAATCCTCCAAGACCTCAATAGTTACACTAGAACTTGTTATTGGGTTTGGATAGATTGCAACACCTTTAAATTCAGGATCTACAACATAAGCATATTTTACTAAATCTGTCCAGCATGTTAATGGTGTACCTTCAATCGTATAAAGATATTTTCTACGAGTCGTATAGTCTCCAGAAGTTTTTACTTTCGAAACATATGTTTTTGAAATCAATGCTGCTGATGCATATTTCCACTCATATTCACCTGCACTAGTAGCATTAACCGTTGCTGCTGAAGGGAAATTAAGTGCCTTAATAGTATAAACTCCTTCTTTTACTATTTTTGTATCAGATGTAATGGCGGGATTCGTTTGAACAGTCACCTTAATTTCATTTGAATTTTTAGAGATACAACCATTTAGATCAGTAGCTGTGGTAAAATAAGTATCACTTGTTTTAATACCCGCTAACACTTTTCCAGCTAATAATTTAGCAGTACTTAGTTTGCCATACCATGTTACATCATTAACTGAAGTAGCTGTTAAGGTTACCGAATTAAATGTACCAAAATCAGCATCAGCACGTTGGCAGAAAATGGTTGGTCCACCTGCTGTAATAACCGGTGCCGCTGGCAATGGCAATACTTTTACTTCAGTAGGCGCAGATGCTAATGAAGTACATCCATTGATATCAGTTACTTTAACAGTATAGAAACCTGCTTTCGTTACATCAATTTCTCTAGTTGTCAATGCATTACTCCAAAGGAACTTAGTAGCTGCACCACTTAAGATATCCAATGAGGACTGTAATTTTGCATTGATTGGTTCTCCTTCACAGAATCTTAATCTAGTTAATGCAGTAATCGTAGGTGTCTTTGGACGATCAAATATCGTTATCGAAACCTCATTAGATATATCTGATTTACAGCCAATGCCATTAGAGTCACCATTTTTTGAGGTATAGCCTACTTTCAATTTTAACGTCTCGCCAATAGTGGCATTAGCAGCTGATCCTAAAGTTGTACTTAGTACCCCATTCACATACCAATCATAGGTATCACCATTCGTAGCGTTTGTTGCTGTTAATACAGTTGTGCCACCATCTGGGCAATATTGTTCGATACCATCCAAAGCAGGCAAAGCGACTTCTTCCACTCTAGATATAGCCACATATGATTCTCTATCTCCACAATACGAGTTTCTTGATTTTACTACCATTGAAAAAATCCCGTTGTAGTTACTAGTAACTGCGCCAACATTGGTTGCCACAATGCTCGTCTCTTTTCCCATATTATTTCTATTCCAAGATATATCAAAATATTGTTGGTAAAGATCATAATTGATGTTTGTTACAACATCATACCCGTTTGAATTTTTACACACTTTTATGTCAAATTTATTTTGATCTGGGACCCCTTTGAAATATGCACTAAATGCACCCGGTGGCGCATATAGTTTATTTATTGTAATTGATTTTGTGCCTGTTACAAGATTAACATCAGATGTACCATTATAAACAGAAATAATACAAGCTACTTTGTATATACCTTCATTATAATTATTTGTGATGGATAACATATTAGACCCCACATCCAAAGTTGAACCATTTGGATAAGTCCATTGTGTAGATTCTCCACAACCATCTGCTTCCATGGTAATCCTACCCCCGTTATTATTATTAGTTAAATCTCCGCAAATATTCTCTAATCTATTAATGTTTCTTGGCGTATATTGTGTTCGATCTCTTACTGTATTAATATAAACAATGACAGGACTTCCTGTAACTACAAATGGAGTAGTTAAGGACCTACATTCAACTTTATATTGGTAAGGAGTTTCGTTTTCAAGATTTGGAAACTCTGCAGTAAAAGGGTTTGTAATAGCTGTAACAGAAGCTCCTGATCCGTCTCCACCATAGACCACATCCCAATCTGCAGCCATATCTTGCCATCCTGAGTCAGATCCTCCACCGAAATCCTTGCGTGTATACGACCAGTCGTACCTTGTTCCAACCGGGCAACCCGATGCTACTAATTGTTTACCATATCCAGATGGCACCAAATAAGATAAAGTACCCCCTCTTCCATTAATATTTTGAGCCTGAAGCTGAAATATTCCTAATACGGACAAGATTGCGATTAAACTGAG
>CAMDRO010000087.1 GCA_945906795.1 Spirosoma fluviale | reverse complement strand
AATTAAAATGGAAACTTTAAAACAAAGAAAATTGAACTATGAGAAAATAAAAACAGCCAAAGATTGCACAGAAAAAAAAGAAATTATACATTCACAAAAACACGAAACACTCCTTAAGGAAAAGTCCACTTTAGTTTGACGACGTACAATGGGTTTCAAATCAACCACCACCACTGATCCAGTCAAGTCTTGTTTTCTTTGAGACGTGTAACCAACTACTACTACTTCGCTCAATTCTTTTCCATAAGCTAAGGTAATTTGTACATCGCTGACTCCCTTAATGGATACGTCCTGTTTTTCATACCCAATAAAACTTACTTGAATAGTAGAAGCAGTTTCAGAAACTGAAACTGAAAACTTACCATTTACATCGGTGATTGCACCAATTTTTGTACCAGTCACTAGTACACTTGCACCGATGAGAGGCACATTATTGTCGCCTCCTCGGACCGTGCCAGTCACCTGGCGTTGGGCAAAAGCCGCTTGTAATGTTAAAAACATCACAATAAAAGATAATAGGGTTTTTTTCATAATTTGAATTGTTTTAATTGTATGTATTAAACTTTACTAAAAGGAACTCGTACTGAATGATTATTTATTAAAAGCTGAATTTGTTCTTTGGAAATAAGAGGAGAAGCTCCATGGTGGGAGGCTACACATGCTCCCACTGCACATGCTTCGATCAGGGCATTTTCTAGGGCGTCATTTTTTAAGAAATTTGAGATAAAGGAGGCTAAAAAAGAATCACCGCTGCCAATTGTATCCACTACATCAACCACAAATCCTGGACTATGGAAAAACTCCTTTTGATGTAAAAGCATTGCTCCATCTTCACCCTGTGTTACACAAATCGTATCAATGTTAAATAATTCGGACAAATGGTTTAGGTTTTCTTGAATTGTCCCTTTGGTAAAAAACCAGCCTGATATTTCATCTAATTCAATGTGATTAAGTTTCAGGAAATCTGTTTTTTTTAGTAAAAACGTGATAGTTTCTTTGTTATAATAAGGTGGGCGTAAATTAATGTCCAACACTTTAAACTTTGCTACCTCCAAGAGTTTTTTAAGTGTATTAAAGGTTTCCTCTGACCTGGCTGAAAGACTTCCAAAGACGAAACAATCAGAATGTTTAACTGCTTCCAATGCATCATTTTCTACTCCTATATAATCCCAAGCTACGGGTTTGACAATTTTATAGCTAACATTATTTTTATCTTCAATATTCACTTTCACAACACCGGTTAGGTGCGTTTTCCCGTGTTGGATAAATTGAGTTGATAGCCCATTATCTTTTATAAATCTGAGCAATTCATTCCCTAAATCATCCGTTCCAACTCTACTAATGATTACAGCATTATTACCCATATTTTTCAATTGAATAGCAACATTCATGGGGGCTCCACCAGGCATTTTTCCTGTAGGAAGCATATCCCAAAGCATTTCGCCAAAGCAAATGATCTTGTTTTTATGACTCTGCATATTTCTAGTGCGTAATTATTATGTTATCCATGTTTTCAAGTGATTTTCCTTTAGTTTCAGGCATGAGTTTCCATACAAAAAGCAATTGTAAAACCATCATAGAAGCAAAAAAGGCAAAGACGATCCCACCCCCAAAGGTTTCAGCAAAATAAGGGAAGGTAAAAGTGATGAAACTCGCCATTAGCCAATGTGTAAAACTGCCTAAGGCTTGTCCATTAGCTCGGACTTCATTAGGAAAGATTTCCGAGATAAACACCCAAATAACTGCTCCTTGAGAGAAACCAAAGAAAGAGATATACGCGAAAAGATAAAAAGGAACATTTAAACTCATTTGTTGGCTAAATAATGCCTGAGAAACCAAAATAAGTGTAAGAATAAGTCCAACGGAGCCCACCTTCATTAAGGTTCGACGTCCAAAATAATCAATCATCGAAATACCTAACAATGTAGAAATCAGGTTCATTAGCCCAATTCCCGCCGAAGACAATAAAGCTGAATCTTTACCAATACCTCCCATTTCAAAAATGCGAGGAGCGAAATATATAATTGCATTGATACCAGAAACTTGGTTAAATACCGCAAATAAGACTGCTAATAAGATTGGCCGATTATAGGCTTTTTGGAACAAAACTACTTTCACTTTAGTGGTATTTTTCTGGATTGAGACGATGATCTGCTCAGCAGCATCTTGGTCAATGGAATGAAGAATAGTTCGTGCGGTGGAAACATCTCCTCTTTGAAGAATCAACCAGCGTGGGCTTTCAGGAATTAACATAACCGTCATGGTAAAAATAAGCGAAGGGAAGGCTTGTACTCCTAACATCCAACGCCACTCATTTTCACCTATACCAGATAAAAAGTAATTTGACAGGTAGGCCATTAAAATCCCTAAAACGATATTGAACTGAAACATCGCTACCAAACGTCCGCGCTTGTGAGCTGGAGCGATTTCGGATATATACAAGGGAGCAACGACCGATGAAACCCCAACGCCTAGACCACCCATAAATCTGAATATTAGAAATACCGACCAATCGAAAGCGTAAGCGGTACCTAAAGAAGAAAGCAAATAAAGTATGCCAATAATGAAAAGCGATTTTTTTCTGCCAAATTCATCGGCAAGAATACCCCCAATTAGAGAGCCTACAACAGTACCTATTAAAGCAATGGAAACGGTCACTCCGTGCTCTAAAGCATTGAGTTCCCAAAGTTTTTGAAGTGTTTGTTCAACACCAGAAATTACAGCTGTATCGAAGCCAAAAAGAAAACCACCCAAAGAAGCCGAAAGCGACCAGAAAAATATTTTTATATTTTGATTCATTACAAACTTATTACGTTTTAATGAATCAAAATTAGAGCAATACTTTAGGGCAGGATATTAGAATTCTTTCAAATACTTACATTTCTGTAACAATTTACAAGTACTTTATTATCAATACTTTATATAATATTTAAACAGAAATTAAATTCATAGTACAAGGATTGTAACACGAAATACCAAAATTGATACATTTAACTATTCCGCCAATCACTTGGCGTCTTATCTGTCTTCTGTTTGAAGAAGGTCGTAAAATAACTTGGCGTACTGAAGCCTAACTCGTAAGCAATCTCAGAAATGTTTTTTTCATGATCATTTAGGAGATTCTTTGCTTTTCGCAATTTATAATCAGCAATGTAATCCGCCACATTTCGGTTTGTCAAGGCTGATATTTTTCTAAATAACTGAACTCTGGACATTCCTAACTCCTGACTTAATTTCTCGACTGATAGTGAACTGTCTTGAATATTTTTTTCGATTAATGCTTCAAATTCTATTAAAAATCTTCTTTCTCCCTTCTGAACTTGATTGGGATGGATAACTTCAGTTGAGAATCTGCGTCTCATACGTTCTCGATTTTCAACCAAACCTTTTAATTTTTCCTCTAATAATTGCTGGTTGAACGGTTTTAAAATATAATCATCAGCCCCAGATTTTGTCCCTTCAATTTGACTTTCAATTTGACTTTTAGCAGTCAATAAAATTACCGGAATGTGAGAGGTTCTGAAATCAGATTTTACCCTCTGTGTCAAAGCGAAGCCATCCATACCGGGCAACATCACATCACAAATAATCATATCAGGAATACAGGTTAAAATTTCTTGCCAACCATCTTCTGCGTTATCCGTAGCCACCACAGTATAGCTTTTCCCTAATTTTTGGGTTAGAAATTGGTTTAAATCATGATTGTCATCAATCACGATTATCGTATTCTCAAACGTGAGTTGCGTATTGTTTTCTATCATGAGAGCACTATCCTCCTCATATTCAGTGATATTCTTAGAAGAAACTATTACTGGATTTTCTAACAAAAGGGGCTTTACCTCCATGATAGGAAGTATAATTCTGAAGGTGGTCCCTTTGCCTTTTTCTGAATTTATCGTGATTTCTCCCTTGTGCAAGGCAACAAACTCTTGTGAAAGAGCCAAGCCTAAACCCGTTCCTAAAGAAATATTTTTGTTTCCTCTGTAAAACAAATCAAAAGCATTAGCTTTTTCTTCGGGGGTCATACCGACCCCATTATCGGCAATGTTTATTTCAATTTTATCTATATTTCTTAAAATTGACACGTGAATCAAGCCCCCATCTGGGGTGTATTTGAAAGCATTAGAAATGAGATTGAATAAGACCTTATCTAATTTTTCAGGATCAAATGAAAATTGAATCTCTTTAAAAGGACTAATAAATTGAAGGTCAATCTGTTTTTGTTTTGCCTTTAAATTAAAATCTTGTACTATATCTTTGATAAAAGCAACTAAATCATTTTGCCCAATTTCTAATTCCATTTTCCCAGCATCCAACTTTCTCATCTCTAAAAATTGATCAACGAGGCGTAATAGGCGATAAGCATTTTTATTAATCAATTTTAGAGTTGATTGTATTTCCTTTAAGTCGGTACTTTTTCTTTGCAACAAATCCTCGGTCGGAGTAAGGATTAGGCTCAAAGGTGTTTTGAATTCATGTGAAATATAGGAGTAAAACCTCATTTTGTCTTCTGTTGCTTTTTTTGCTAAAAGAGACACTTTTTCTATTTCATTTTTTTGTTCGAGAATTGCCAAATTCTGCTCTTCTAAAATTCGATTAGACTGCTGTTTTTCATTTAAAAGAAAATATAGAAAAACCCCTAAAACAACCATAATCGTAAGCAAAGCAGTAATAAAATATAAAAGGTTTCCTTGGGTTGAGTAGGTTTTATTCAAATCATTAATTTTTAATGTTTCACGCTCAATTTCAACTTGTTGTTCTTTTATTTTCTGGATTTGGGATAACATAATATTGACATTATCCGATGTTATTACATTTGTCAAAAGCTTCGTTTCTTTATTATAGGCCTGTTTATTTAGAATTTTAACAGCGGTTTGGATTACCTCAGCACCACCCGTAGGATACAATAAAGTGGCATTTAGTGTACCATTTTTAACCAATTGCATGCCTTTTTTCACTGGAATTGCATCAATGCCAACAAAGAATAAGTCTTTTGCTTTCCCTAGTTTTTGGGCCGTCCGAAAGGCAGATAATGCTAAAAGATCAGTGTGCGCGAAAATAATATTCGTTTCAGGGTGATTTTTTAAAATACCTGATAATTTTTTATTTATATCCAATTCGATATTTTTGACTTCGAGAGTCGCCACTTTATTCATTTCGGGATAAAGTTTAATAGCCTCATTAAATCCACGATTTCTTTCGATGGCAGGTGAAGAGATCATTTCCAGTTCTAATTCAATGACATTCCCTCGACCTTTAAACTGAGTAGCTATAAACTTACCTGCCGTTTTTCCTATTTCATAGTTATCCGCCCCAATGAAGGCAGAATATTGTTCGGAGTCAGTTTTTCGATCAACATAAATTACTGGAATCCCCGAATTATATATTTCATCGATAGCAGTGGTAAAGGACTTGGATTCGTTGGGAGAAATAATCAATAAGTCAATTTTTTGCTTATTAATTTCTTTAATCTGTTCTATTTGTTTTTTAGTATCGCTATACGATTCAATAATTTCAAACTTAATATCTGGATGAAATGCCAACTCTCTTCTCATTTCACTATTCATCACATTTCGCCAATCATCATGGCAGCATTGTAAAAAAACAATACGGTATTTGTATTCCTTTTTGAAGGAACATGAATTAGCCAGCAGTATAATAAAAGCGAAAAGAAGCGAATTAATAAAAGTCTTCATTCAATAAAATTGGGGAATCCTTCCTAAATATACTTACGAAAAATAGACAAATACTATGAATAATGTTACAAAATGTGTTTAATCAGGAGACTTATAGCGAAGGAATATTTACTTTAAATCGAAATAGAATTTATTTGTAGCACCCCATTTAGCACCAGCCATAAAAAAAGTCCCTGAATATCAGAGACTTAAATTGTTGTTGGCGGTCCGGACGGGACTCGAACCCGCGACCCCATGCGTGACAGGCATGTATTCTAACCAACTGAACTACCGGACCTTTTAA
>CAMDRO010000086.1 GCA_945906795.1 Spirosoma fluviale | reverse complement strand
ATGTAGGCTTGAACCACGGCAACAATCATTTCAATCACACTCATGAAAAGCGAAAAGGGTACCACCGCAATTCCTAATGCTGCACTTTCAAAAATAAAAATCAAAGAAACTAAACTTAATAAAATAATATGACCGGCAGTAATGTTTGCAAATAAACGGACCGTCAATGAAAATGGCTTCATAAATATACCTACAATTTCAACTGGGGTTAAAATAACCAACAACCATTTTGGGACTCCGGGCATTGCAAAAATATGTAACCAGTAATTTTTCTTCCCATTGAAAATAGTAATAACGAAGGCAATTAGTGCTAATACAAGTGTTACGGCAATATTACCAGTAACATTAGCTCCTCCTGGAATTAAGCCCAAAACATTATTAAACCAGATAAAAAAGAACACCGTTAACAAATATGGCATAAACCTACGAAAATGTTTCTCTCCAATATTTGGCTTAGCAATTTCATCACGAATGAAGATAATGATTGGCTCAAAAAGTGATTGTATTCCTTTAGGTGCCCTATGTGGATTATCCTGATATTTTTTACCAATCCCTATAAAAATACTTAGTAATAATATAGCTGATATTAAAAGAGAGGCAACGTTTTTAGTGATTGAAATATCATAAATATGTTCTCCATTCTCCGCATGAATTTTACCATGAGACAAAACGAGGCCCTGGTAAGGGACTTCTTCATGGTGCTCATTCTTAAAATTTGATGAGGAAAAAAACTTTAAACCTTTTGATTCTGAGTAAACAATACATGGGAGGGGTAACGTTACATGCGTGTGCCCTATGGTCATAAAATGCCACTCGTGCTCATCAGCAATGTGATGCATGATTAATTTACCTGGATCAAATTTTTCTGATTTAACTTCTGTTTTAGCTTCAACAATTGCCGAATTTGATGAAGTTGCTTCGGTTTTACTAGGCTCATTAGCCCGTACATTCACGCACGATATGCAAAGGATGAACCCTAAGATTATATTTGTAAAATACATTTTTTTAAAATTAGTCAACATCGGCATCTTCATTCGCTCTAAAAAATAATATATGATGTAATTTTTGCTAATCTATTGATTAACTGATTATTAGCAGTTAAAAATCAGGAAATTTTCTTCGAGATTTCTAAAAACGTCGCAAGTTACGAAGCAAACCAAATATTTCAAAATTTGAACTACATAAATAGAGTACAAAAAAGTTGCCTACAAACAAATAGATTTGAGGTGTATGTGTATAGGCGAAGAATGCGATGAAAAGAATACTAAAGATAAATCGAATCGCAAAGGAGGCAGTTTGAAACTGTAAAAATTTCTTTCCATCATTTTTTTGTCCTAATTGAGCTAGTTGGAGCGTCAAATAGGATTGAAATAACAGAAAAACAAAGATGAATTTTAAGTCGGGATGCAGGAAATGAGCCAAGGAACTTTGGGAGATGCCCCAAACACAAAGGCCTACGATGAAATAAAAAATAAATATTTTTAACATGGGACAAATATCTGATAATTGCGGGGTTAAAATAAATTTTAACGGTCAATTTTTGGAATTTCCTTAATCCCGCTGTTAATTTGCATCCTCATTCAGTAGCTGATTGCCATTGAATTATAAAGAAGAAGGGAGAGACTAGGCTCTGAGAACTTCTGGCAACCCGTCAAGAAATTGACCCCGGTGCTAATTCCTACCCCAGGCGGTTGCCTGTTTAGGGAAATATAATGTTATGTTTTATGCAAGCAGAAATTCATCATTATCATTCTACTGACCCCTTCATTTTAGAAAACGGGTTTCAATTTCCTTATTTTGATTTGGTATATCAAACGTGGGGAAAAGCCAATGCTGCACAGGATAACATCATCTGGATTTGTCATGCATTTACGGGCAGCCATGATGTAGCAGAGTGGTGGCAAGGTTTAGTCGGACCTGGAAAATTATTTAATCCTGAAAATAACCTCATTATCTGTGTGAATATTCCTGGGTCACATTATGGATCTACCGGTCCTTTGTCGGTGAATCCCCTGACGGGCCAACCCTACTTTCATACATTTCCTGAAGTAACGATTCGGGATGTAGTCCATTCTTTTGAATTACTTAGAGAACATTTGAAAATCAAGAAGATTAAGACGTGTATTGGAGGTTCGATGGGGGGCCAACAAGCCTTAGAATGGGCTATTATGAAGCCTGAGTTGATCGATAATTTGATTTTAGTGGCAACTAATGCGGTGCATTCTTCTTGGGGAATTGCGTTCAACGAATCTCAAAGAATGTCGATCGAAGTAGATCCGACTTGGACCGAATCGAATTCGCAAGCTGGAATTAACGGCATGAAGGCTGCTCGGGCTACCGCTTTAATTTCATATCGAAATTATGAAACGTATCAAATAACTCAAGCAAGGCAAGAAAATTCAATGGGAGGCAATTTAAGAGCAGTGTCTTACCAAAGATATCAAGGGGATAAATTAGCCAAACGATTTAATGCTTTTTCCTATTATCGATTATCTACGATGATGGATTCTCAAGATGTTGGGAGAAATCGCGGTGGGGTCGTAGCTGCCCTAAGATCCATACATGCTAAAACTTTAGTGATTGGTATTAAATCAGACGCGCTGTTTCCCATCGTTGAACAAGAATTTTTAGCCAAATATATTCCAGATGCTTCATTTCAAGTAATCGATTCTTTGTATGGCCACGATGGCTTTTTGATTGAAAGTGGTTTGATGACTAAAGCGATTCGTCTATGGCAAAAACTACTTCGACTAGAATTAAACCCAATGGCCGATTTTTTTAAAGAACTTGAAAACGTGAGGTGATGCGAGTGGCAGCCATTGTAGGCTCAAAATGTTTGTTGACAAGGCCTATTTATGTGAGATTTTTACTAATTTACTGGAGCTTGAAATTTCAAAAAAATGTTGAAATAAGACCCCCATCTCAAGCTTTACTAACTTTTAAAAAGTTAGTAAAGCTATATGTTTCCGACCATATTAGCGCAATAAAAACTGATATTTTAAAACAGTTTACTGATATATTTTTATTAAAATGACCTATGGATTTTAAAGATAAAATAGTCTGGATCACAGGAGCTTCTTCCGGAATAGGAGAAGCTTTGGCCTATGCCTTTGCGAGACAAGGGGCTAACCTTGTTTTGTCGGCCCGACGAGAATCCGAATTAAATCGTGTGGCTGATGCTTGTCGATCGTATGGTTCAATGACTCATGTAATGCCTTTTGATGTGATCGACTTATCGGCCCACGAGGAGAAAGTGAATGAAGTAATACGGACTTATGGCAAAATTGACTTCGTTATTTTAAATGCGGGTGTGAGCCAAAGGTCCTTTATTGAAAACACGAAGTTTGAGGTATACCGACAATTATTTGAAGTTAATTTCTTCTCCATTGTCTCCTTAACTCAAGCCATTTTACCCATATTTAAAAGTCAAAAATCAGGAAGATTTGTCCCTATTGCTTCTGTGGCTGGTCGGATAAGTACGCCAAGAAGAGCTGCTTATGGTGCCACAAAACATGCATTGATTGGCTTTTTCGATTCTTTGAGGGCCGAGGTGTATGAGGATGGAATTAGAGTAACTACTATTTTACCTGGATATATTAAGACCAATATTTCCATTCACGCACTCAATGAAGCTGGTGAAAAATATGGTAAAATGGATCCAAATCAAGCGAAGGGATTAGATGTAAACGTAACGGCTAATGCTATTTTAAAGGCTATAGATATCGGGAAAAACGAGTTTTTCATTGGCGGAAAGCTGGAAGCTTTAGGCCTATTTGTCAAACGTTTTTTCCCGGCACTCTTGTTTTGGATGATTCGAAAAATAAAAAATACTTAAGCCGTTTCTTTCTTTTCACTAAAGAAAAGCACAAACAAAATAAGCACTAAGGCGGCTATAGCTGCCGGTACCATCCAAACTGATTTCCAGTCGTGTACACCTTCTGTGGTATACATGTCTAAAACAATTCCTGATAGTTTGGACCCTATGCCCATTCCCACGCCATACGTGGCTAAAGTAATTAATCCTTGAGCTGAGCTTTTAATCTTTTCGCCCGCTTTTTGATCCGTGTAAATTTGCCCCGTGACAAAGAAGAAATCGAAGCATATTCCGTGTAAAACAATTCCGATATATAAAATCCATTCACTTTGGATTCCATCGCCGTAGCCAAAACATAAAAAGCGAATAATCCAGGCCACGAGTCCAACGACCAACATTTTCTTGACTCCTAAGCGGATAAATGCCAAGGGAATTAAGAGCATGAAAATTACCTCAGAGGCTTGCCCCAATGACATTTTGTTTTCAACATTGCTCATGTGTGAATCTGTCAAGGAAGGGTTTGCCATCGCATAATAAAATGAAAGTGGGATACAGATTAGGATGGATGAAATAAAGAAAATGAGGAATGAACGATCCTTGAATAATTTGAGTGCATCCAAACCAATGATTTGCCCAATCGACGCATTTTTATCTGCTTTCGGCGGGGTATCAGGAAGAAAAAAGGCATAAATTCCTAAGGCAAATGAACTGTACATGGCAATTTGAAATATAGCTACGTTGTCCCCTAAGGCTAAAAATCCAATGATATTAGTGACCACAATCCATGCAATGGTTCCTGTAACTCGAATCGCAGGAAACTCCTTTTCAGGATTTTGCATTTGATTCATGGCAATGGAGTTTGATAAGGCCAAATTAGGAGCGAAACAAAGCGTGTAAGCTAATATGTACCAAAAGAAAATTTCAGGGTCCTTCGTTTGACTCAAAAAATATAAGATCACACCTCCTAGAATATTAATAAATCCCATCACTTTTTGTGCTGAGAAAAAACGGTCAGCGATCAAACCGACAAAAAAGGGAGCAAAGATTGCTGCAATGGAAAAAGTCGTATAAGCATTACCCACTTGGTCCCCTGTCGCGCCCAAAGTTGTTAGGAGATATTTACTCATTTGGCCATACCATGCTCCCCAAGAGAAGAACATCAAAAACATCATGGCAATGAGCTGGAATTTTACAGTATTTTTCATAATTACAGGTTTGTTCGAGACCAAAAATACAAATTTGCCTGAAATTAAAAATTTTATAAAAATATTTTTTTAGTGAAACTCAATGAAAATTAAAACCTAAAATGACTGAATTGTACAATTTTTTATAAAAATTTATCAAAATTCAATCCACTTTTTTAAAGTCTGACAAAAATGAGTAAAAAGGGCTTCGAATTCGATCCTGAAGCATTTTTATCGAAAATTTACAAAATTTGATTTTAATTTATTTTTGTTGTTGCTTTGGTCAAAATTCAGGGAAATTATAACTGAATTCATTAAAATTAATATGTTTCTATTAGGTGTTTTGTTAATTTCAGGTCGACCATCAGGAGCTTTTCAGGGTTCGATGACTTTATTTTTAAGTCTGTTTCTGTTGATTTCTGTTTCCCTCATTGTGGTTGGGATTTTCCTGTATAAAAAACGGTCTAAATGGGTGTCTCATTCAATAACAACCTATGGCAAGATTGTTGAGATATCTAAGCGATATGCCCGTGGAGACCATTCAGGTCGTTTTCCTATTTATTTTCCTATTGTTGCTTATCATGTCAATGGTTTAGAATTTAGGAGAGAAGCTGAGCAGGGAATCGCAAAAAATTGTGAGATTGGCCAGGAAATACCTGTTCGTTATCTTTCTGAAAATCCGTATGAGGCGTCTTTAAGTGACAATTCTGTCCCTGTTTTAAATCCGACCATATTTTTTGTCCTTGGTTTTTTGATGCTTTTGAGCTCCATCGCCTTGTCCATAATGACTCATTGATTTTTTGTTTTTAAAATCATTTTGTAATTTGGTAGCTTAAATCATTTTGCATGGAAACAATAGTTAAAGAAAAATCCGAATTTCGTAATTACGAGCAAGGCGATATTACTGCGGCCGTAAAGGACCACTATTATAAGATGCGTACGCGTCAGACGTATGATTATGTTCAACGGATGAAAAAAAAGTATTTGACTTTTGAACGTCCAATGGATTTATGGGACATGATGGATCGTTTAAATGCCTTAATTGACGTAAGTGACCCTGATTTAAATCTCCC
>CAMDRO010000085.1 GCA_945906795.1 Spirosoma fluviale | reverse complement strand
ATTAACGGTGGCATCTAAACCATTTTTAGGGATTCCATTGCTGGAGGAAAAATATATTCTGATACTATCATGACCAAATACCGTTAGTGTTGGATCAAAGGGCCTTTGATAATTTGAAGGTAAACCATTGACGACAATAGGTTTTGGTTGAGACCAATTAAGGCCATTGTCATATGAAAATTTTACTGCAACCCTATCCCATGTTGGAGATAGTTTCGGTTGCCTAAACCATTGAAATGTAGCAATTAAAGTGTCCCCTTTCCATTTTATGACGGATGGGACACCCGAAGAATCCTGAAATACAACGGGAGCATTGAATGTAATTCCATCGGAAGACCAAGCTATTTTCAAAGGATTGTTCCAAGGAAAATTTGCCTGACAAAAACAACTTAATGCTAAAAGTTGTAATCCTAACGTTAATATTAAATGACAAATTTTCATTCTTGATTTAACCTTTTAGCATTAGAAAGATTTATTTTAAGCCAAATCAAAATTGACATCAAACCAAAATAATCTTTTAATGATATCCCAATTGTCAAACTAAATACAATTTCATTAATAAGTGCTTATTGTTAATCCGAATTTAGCATTAATTTCATTTTAAATAAAACAAATCGAATTTTAATCAAAGCAGCAAACAAACGAGCACAAGGAACTGATTTTAAACCACTTGAATCGAATTGAATAATCCAATTTTCTTAAATTGTTATGATTCGGGTTCGTCCTGATCTTTATAAGATTCAACAGTGAACTGAAAGAGTCGGCTAGTGGGACCACCAGAATCCACCTCAAAAGGGTGGATTCTTTTATTTTAAGGTAGTGAAAGCAAAACAGGTAGCACGAGAGGGGTTTTCAGGTGAAATATGGGTTTGTTTAAATTTAAACGAAGTCTAGAAATCGCCTATATACGTCCACTTTTTGCTGACGAAATATATAATACAGATTTATTATTTTTTTGTACAATTTTAATATAAAATATTCTGTATTTAATTAAAACTTATTTATATTGATATATTATACCAAAATATACCAATATGAAAAAAATAAATTTATCTACTAAAACTATTTTGAATGTTAAATCCCTGATTTTATTATTCAACATTTTTACTTTAGTAGCAATTAGTCAAAATCTATTTGCTAATGATTATTCAGGAGGTAAATTCAAACCTCAAAAAGTTATTCGAACATTTTCAGGGAAGGTGACTGAGGAAAACGGTCAGCCTATACCAGGAGTTTCCATTAGTCTTAAAGGGACTAGTAAGGGCACAAATACTGACATTAATGGAAATTTTAAAATTGAGGTGATGGATGAAAACAAAATTTTAGTTTTTTCGTTTGTGGGTTTTGAAACACAGGAAATTTCAGTAGGTAAAACAGACAATCTATTGATTAAGTTAAAAGTGAATACAAAGCTACTTTCTGAAGTAGTAGTTGTAGGCTATGGTTCTCAGAAAAAAGCTAATTTAACTGGAGCTGTTGACCAAGTGACAAGTGATGTATTTGAAAATAGACCTTTGACAAATTTAAATCAGGGCTTACAAGGTGTAATGCCAAATTTAAATATAAAAATGGGGGATGGAAAACCTAATCAAGCTCCTAGCTTTAATATTAGAGGAGCCACATCCATTGGTCAAGGTGGAAATGCGCTTGTTTTAATTGATAATGTTGAGGGGGACCCTAGTTTAATAAACCCAAATGATATTGCTTCAATAACATTATTGAAAGATGCTGCCTCAGCATCTATTTATGGTGCAAGAGGAGTATTTGGTGTAGTGTTAATTACTACTAAAAGTGCAACAGCGGGCAAAACTGTCGTTACCTATTCGTCTAATTACTCGATGAAAAAGCCAATCGCTGTGCCTGATTTAGTCACTGACGGTTATACGTTTGCTTCCATGTTTGCCGAATCCTTTCTTAATTTCCAAGGGACATTTCCTCAAAATGTCAACAAGACCTTGAAGTTTTCACAAACCTATTTGAATGACATTAAGTCTAGATCGCAGATAAAAGGTTCACCAGAAGTTGAGGTGGATCCTGTCACAGGGGAATATGTTTACTATGGAAATACAGACTATTACGATATTTTGTATAAGGAAAATACAATGTCCAAAGAACACAATATAAGTATTTCTGGAAGTAGTGATAAGGCTAGTTATTTGATTTCAGGAAGATATTTTGGGCAAGATGGATTGTTTAGGTATAACTCTGATGACTACAGTGTGCTCAATTTCACAGCGAAAGGGTCCATTCAGGTAAACCCTTGGTTGAAATTCACCAACTTCTCTCAATTCTCAAACATGAAATACCACAATCCTTTAAATGTAGGTGAAGGAGGTGGCGTATGGAGAAATATTGCCGATGAGGGCCATGTCATGTCACCATTATTGAATCCAGATGGCACATTGACATTCTCTTCAGCTTACAGCATTGGTGATTTTTATTATGGTAAAAATGGCATCGACAACAACAAGCGAGTTTTTAGAAATACCACAGGCTTTGTAGCTAATTTCTTTCAAGATAAATTAAGGTTCAAAGGGGATGTTACTCTTCAAAATACAGACAATAACGATTATATTAAGGCAGTACCCGTACCTTACAGTGTTAAACCTGGAGTTATTTCATATGTAGGAACTACAACTAATTATATAAATGAAGTTTACAGAGAAACAACTTATATAACCTCGAATGTATATACTGAATATGAAAATAATTTCAACGATAACCATTATTTGAAAATTATGGCGGGGTATAATTATGAGGAATCTAATTTTAAACGCTTATCTGCACAAAGAAATGGATTGATTTTTGATGGGGCGAATGACATTAATTTAGCCTTAGGACAAGCCATAACGACCGGTGGAGGCTGGGAAGTTTGGAAAATAATGGGTGGATTTTCGAGGTTAAATTATTCTTTTAAAGATCGTTATTTGCTAGAGGTAAATGCTCGATATGATGGATCATCCAAATTTCCAAGCAATCAACGCTATGCTGTTTTTCCATCTGTTTCTGTTGGATGGAGATTATCTAAAGAATCATTTTGGAAAGTCCCAGAAAAAATTGTTTCAGATTTGAAATTCCGTGCTTCTTACGGTTCTTTAGGCAATGGAAATATTGCATCTTACGCCTATTTGGAACAGTTTAACATCAGGCAATCCAATTTAATCTTGAATGGCCAAAAACCGCAGTTTACAACTAATCCTAATGTCATTCCCGAAGGATTGACTTGGGAAACAGCGACGACAAAAAACATAGGTATTGATCTATCTATGTTTGACAATAAATTAACCTTTAATGCAGATGCTTACATCAGGGAGACAAAAGATATGTTCACGGTGGGATTAACGCTTCCCGCCGTTTTTGGTGCTTCATCACCCAAAGGAAATTATGCTGATTTAGAAACAAAAGGTTGGGAAGCCATCCTTTCCTATCGCGACAGAATTAATTTGAGTAAGGGGCCCTTAACGTATAATGTTAGACTCACCATGTCAGATAATTTATCGGTGATAAAAAAATACAACAATCCACAATTGCTCTTAAGTGATTATTATCCGGGTCAAGTATTAGGGGAAATTTGGGGTTATCAAACAGCCGGATTTTTTACTTCAGCGGAAGATGTAAAAAATAGTGCGACTCAAAACCTATTTAGATCAGCCAATAGTGGGGTCTGGTATCCTGGTGATATTAAATTTGTCGATACGGATAAAGATGGCCAAATCACTCCGGGAACTAGTCGCGTGACTAATCCTGGCGACCGATCCATTATAGGAAATTCATCACCTAGATATACTTTTGGAATTATGCTTGGGGCCGAATGGAAAAATTTCTTTTTCTCTGCCTTCTTACAGGGAGTCGGAAAACAAGATTGGTTTCCTAGTCGCGAAGCTAATTTATTTTGGGGACAGTACAATCGTCCTTATGGAGGAATACCCAAAAGTCAACTGGGGAACATTTGGAAAGAAGATAACGTAAATGCATATTTTCCAAGATATGTATCTCGAATAGCTAGTAATGCCAATGGGACTTTAGCTACGCCTAGTTCTAAGTATTTACAGGACGTGAAATATATTCGATTGAAAAATATCCAAATTGGATATAATTTACCTAGCAACATAGCCAAGAAAATTGGCTCAAGTGCAGCAAGAGTTTATATATCAGCCGAGAATATTTGGACAGCTTCGCCTCTTTTCAACATTACTCGTGACATCGATGTAGAAAACATTGTAGCATCAGACCAGGTATTTAGTCCTGGGGGAAATTCTGGCGATGGATACAATTATCCCATCATGAAAAATATCAATCTAGGCTTATCAATTTCTTTTTAAATCTTGACAAAAGATTTTTGAAACCATTTTAAAAATAAAATTATGAAATTTAAATATATCATTTGCATTCTATTTATATCAGGTTTGTTTGGAGCATGTCAACTAGAAGAGCTTCCTGAGGCTACTACCACTAAAGGTCCAATATTTGGAAGTGAAAGTGGTCTTGTTCTATATACTAATTCATTTTATAATATAATGAATGGGAAAAATTTACACAGAGCTGATGCCATGTCCGATTATCTTTGTCGAAAAGATACACCACCATTTATTACTCCGGGTAATTTTAGCGCTCAAGTAAGTTCAGGTTGGTCTTGGTCAGATCTCAGAAATATAAATTATTTTATTAAAAACTGTAATGACCCAAAACTACCTTTATCGGTACGAAACAACTATTTAGGTATTGCTAAATTTTTTAGAGCATGGTTTTATTTTGAAAAGGTTAAAAGATTTGGGGATGTACCTTGGATAAATAAGCCTTTAGATGTTAGTGACACAGAATTATTAACCAAACCAAGAGATTCCAGAGTTGTAGTGATGGATTCAGTTTTAGCCGATTTGGATTTTGCGTGTAATAATATTACTTCAAAGTCTGAGTCTACAAGGAGTCTAGTTACAAAATATGTGGCATATGCTTTTAAAGCTCGGGTTGCTTTACATGAAGGCACATTTCGAAAGTATCACAAAGGTCTGAATTTAGGATCATCCGTTGATGGACTACTTGCACAAGCTGTTGCCGCATCTAAAAAAGTGATGGACGAAGGGGGATATAAATTAAATGATGTAGGCGGGGTTGATAAGGCTTACAGACAGGTATTTATTAATCCCGCACCATTGGCAACAGAAGTGATGCTTTCTGCTGTTTGTGATTTAGCTTTAAATAATTTAAGTGATGCTAATTGGTACTGGACCAGTGGAACTTATGGGGATAAAGCTAATTTTATTAGAACTTTCATCAACACCTATCTAAATTTGGATGGTACTCCTTTTACAGATAACGTGGCTTATAAAACCATGCTTTTTAAAGATGAAGTGAAGGGACGCGATAAAAGATTGCAGCAAACCATTCGAACAGGAGATTATAAAAGAATTAATAATGGTGTTTTAGAAGCTGCACCACCTCTTTTTTCATATACGTTTACTGGTTATCAGCCTATAAAGTGGGCTCTTGATGACATGTACTATGACACTAGAGATTTGAACATAAATTCTGTATCAATCTTTAGATATGCTGAAGTACTTTTAAATTATGCGGAAGCCAAAGCAGAACTAGGAAACATGACTGATGCAGAATGGGCAGCTTCCATCGGATTATTAAGAAAAAGAGCTGGCATTACCGCCGGATTAACTTCAAAACCAACCAAAATTGATACTTATCTAAAATCTAAATACTTCCCTGAAATAAATGATCCTACTCTTTTAGAAGTTAGAAGAGAAAGGGGTATTGAATTATGTTTAGAGGGCTTTAGGTTTGATGATATAGTTCGCTGGCGCCGAGGAGAATTAATGACTATGGAATGGAATGGAATGTATATTCCAAGTTTAGATACTCCGATAGATTTGAATGAAGATGGGAAACTAGATGTTGCATTTTATCAAAAACTTCCTACCAAAGTTTCAGGAGTAACCTACGTAGATGTATCACCACTAGTAAGTGGGAAAGCTAATCCCCAACTACTTTCTAATGTTACGAATGGAGAATTGACTTGGTATAATAATTTTCCAAGGAAATGGGAAGATAAAAATTATTTATACCCTATCCCTACGGCTGATATAATTACAAATCCCAAATTAGCGCAAAACCCAGGCTGGTAAAATAACTTTTAATTAATAAAACCATAAATTATCATTCCTTAAAATTTGTAAAGAAAATTGATTTTTTTGCGTTGACTAATTTACGTTAGGTTTTAATCTACTTAATAATCAATAGTTTACACTTACAGTATTGGCCTTGAGGACTACCAGAATCCACCTAAAAAGGGTGGATTCTTTTATTTTACAGGGTTGGTAGCAAAACAGGTAGCACGAGAGGGGTTTTCAAGTGAAATGTTGGTTTGTTTAAATTTAAACGA
>CAMDRO010000084.1 GCA_945906795.1 Spirosoma fluviale | reverse complement strand
GATATTTGGTATATTAACACGGTTGACAATGCCTATTTATTGAAATTTAAGGAACATTTTTTAGTAAAAACTTGCTTACATGTACACGAATACCTCTATAATTTCGAGCAAATAGCCGCTCAGGAAATTAAACTATTAATCGATCAAGCAGACCAAGTTATCGGCTGTTCCATTTTAGTGGAAAAATTATTTGAGCAGCTAATAGGTACGAAATACATCACATTCCAGTCGGCCATTGATACCCATTACATCGACCGTTGCTTGACAGAAACAATGCCTAAATCGGACAACAAGAAAAGGATTGTTTCTTCAGGTACACTGTGTTACCGAAAGGGTTTAGATATATTTTTGGAAGCAAGTACTTTTTTTACTGATTCAAATGTCGAATTTATATGGTTAGGGAAGTGGCCTAATAATGGATATGCGGCCTTGTTAAAAAGAAAGATTAATGCGGGCGAATTCCCGAATGTCCAAATTCTTGATCAATTAAATCATCAAGAATATTATCAAACCATGCGCTCTGCCGATTTGTTTTTATCTTGCTCCAGAGAAGAAAGCATGGGCCTTGTGATGATGGAGGCCATTTATTGTGGAGTACCTGTATTAGCTACAGACTCAGGCGGTTCTTCCCTCATCGTGAATGATCAAAATGGAAAAGTTTGTTTTGACTCAAGACCAGCCACTCTTGCCAACGAAGTTCAGCATTTAATCGAAAACCATAGTCAATTTGACCCTGTATCCATGCGGAAGTCTATTGAGAAATATGATGGCGAGGTGGAAATTCGAAAACTCGAAAATATCCTTTCAAAAATATAATTCATTTATATTGTAATTTAGACATATCCGTAAGCTAGCACACATGGTCATCTGTGGTAATTTGCAAATTCAAATTCTTCTTTGCACCACGGTTCAAACAAGCTTTAACAAAAAACTATTTATTAAAATAATACTATTAAAGCATATTGTTAATACGTAATTTATTACATATTAATTTGTATTAAATAGCCAAAAATAAGATATTTGTATAAATAAAGGTTTTGCCAAATTATTTTAAATATTTAAAAAATACAAAAATATGTGTGGAATTGTCGCCTACATTGGATCTCAAAAAGCGTATCCCATCATTTTAAAGGGCTTAAAAAGGTTGGAATATCGAGGATATGATAGTGCGGGAATAGCACTGTTTGGTGAGCAAGTGAAAACCTTTAAGCGAAAAGGCCGAGTAGCAGAACTGGAGGCTTGGGATGAAAAAATTACCGAAACGGCCACAGTAGGAATAGGGCATACGCGTTGGGCTACACACGGGGAACCCTCGGACGCCAATGCACATCCACATACGTCTAACAATGGCCAATTGACCCTGGTTCACAACGGAATCATTGAAAATTATGCTTCCTTAAAGCAAGAGCTCATTCTAAAAGGCTATCTGTTTAAAAGCGAAACGGACACCGAAGTATTGGTTAATTTTATTGAGGAAATTCAAAAAAATAATGATTATTCGTTAGAAGAGGCCATGCGCGTCGCCTTGAAAAGGGTGGTCGGCGCTTACGTGATCATCGTCATGGAGGAAGGATTTCCGGATCGACTGATTGCCGCGCGAAAAGGCAGCCCCTTGGTGATCGGTGTGGGCGAGGGTGAACACTTTTTGGCCTCTGACGCCTCCCCCATTATTGAATACACCAAACAAGTTATATATGTCAATGATTATGAATTAGCCATCATTACCAAAGACGAAATTATTTTAAAAAATCTAGGCAATGAGCCTATAACACCCTATATCCAGCAATTGGATATGGAATTGGCGCAGATTGAAAAAGGGGGTTTTGAACATTTTATGCTGAAGGAAATATTTGACCAACCGGCTAGCTTGACGGATTGTTTGAGAGGTCGGCTAGATTCAGAAAATCAGATTTTGACCTTAGCGGGGATAGACCAACATCTTTCTGTTTTCACGGAGGCCAAAAGAATTGTTATTGTCGCTTGTGGAACGAGTTGGCATGCCGGCTTAATCGCCGAATACATGATTGAAGCCCTATGTCGGATTCCCGTAGAAGTGGAATATGCCTCAGAATTTAGGTATCGAAACCCGGTCATTAATACCGGCGATGTCATCATTGCCATATCTCAAAGTGGCGAAACGGCGGATACCTTAGTAGCTCTGGAGCGTGCAAAAGAGCAAGGTGCTTTCATTTTTGGAGTAGTGAATGCAGTGGGCTCGTCGATTGCTCGCCTATCTCACGCAGGAGCCTATACGCATGCGGGGCCTGAAATAGGAGTCGCCAGTACGAAAGCTTTCACGGCCCAATTAACGGTTTTGGCGATGATGGCCATCAAAATAGGGCTAGAAAAAAAGACGCTTTCGGTATCCGAATACACTCGATATTTAACAGAATTAGCCTTAATTCCTGAAAAAGTGAAAACGGTTTTAAGCAGCCATGAGTCAATTAAAAAAGTAGCCATTCATTATGCGGCGGCACGTGATTTCTTGTTTTTAGGACGTGGATATAATTTCCCGGTGGCCTTGGAAGGTGCTTTAAAATTAAAAGAAATATCCTATATCCATGCGGAAGGATATCCTGCGGCGGAGATGAAACATGGCCCTATTGCCTTGGTGGATGAGAATTTGCCGGTATTATTCGTCGCCACGAAAGATGCCTATTACGAAAAAATTGTCTCTAACATTCAAGAAATCAAAGCGCGAAAGGGCAAGGTCATTGCTGTTGTTTCAGCGGATGATACCTTGATACGGAGTATGGCAGATCACGTGATGGAGGTGCCGGAAGTTGATGAGTTAATGGCTCCATTATTAAGCGTCATCCCGACCCAATTATTATCCTATTACATTGGGGTAGAATTAGGATTAGATGTGGATAAACCCAGAAATTTAGCCAAATCGGTGACGGTGGAATAATCATCTTTACGTTCAATTTGATTTTATTATTTACACATCCTGCGCATCGTACACCAATACCTTTTTCCAGAGGTGTGCGCAGTTTTTAACAAATTCCATGTGAATAGGATGATCTTGGTATACTTTTTGACCCGCAGCATCATTAAAAAACATGATTTCAGAAACATCCCAAGAAGTATCCACTACATCTCTCTTTTCAGTAGATGCTAAAACTCCAACATGCATTCTTTGAATCGTAGGTATTGCTCTTAAACTATTTAAACCGGTAATCAATGCATTTCTATCTGCGTCTGAATCTGGATTGTTCAACCAGAAAAATACATGATGAATTAAGGCGATGGAGGGCTTTGCCATGGCAGGCGCTTCGTTATGGTTCGTAGACATAAAATGATTGGTTCAAAATTAAAGATCCAATATCCAAAAAAAATCACAAATTCTTATCCCTAAAATCACCCAGTGATGGAAATTTCATTAAAAATTAATTAATTTAAGGGTCTAAACGTAAACTATGAAATCAAACGAAAAATCGCGTCGGTCTTTTTTGAAAAAATCGACCTTGTTGACAGCCGCTTCTGCATTTCCTTCTATTTGGACATCATCGACTAATCATTATTTGCCTGGACCGGCTAATTTACCCGCTAAGGATAAAGTAAATTTAGCGTGTATCGGTATTGGGAACCAAGGAGGATCTGATGTCATGTCCTTCGCCAAAACCGGATTAGCTAATTTTGTGGCCTTCTGCGATGTGGATATGGGTGCTCCTCAAACGAGGGCTGTATTAGAAAAATTCCCCGATGTACCGCGTTTCCAAGATTTCAGAACGATGTTTGACAAAATGGGAAGTCAAATAGAGGCGGTGGCCGTAGGGGTTCCTGATCACTCTCACTTCCCTATCACCATGATGGCTTTGGCATTAGGTAAACACGTGTATGTGGAAAAACCGATGGCAAGGACTTTTAATGAAGTAGAATTAATGATGGCTGCGGCCAAAAAACATAGCCATTTGGTCACCCAAATGGGGAATCAAGGCCATTCGGAGGCCAATTATTTTCAGTTCAAAGCATGGCAAGAAGCTGGCATCATCAAGGATGTAACGTCCATGACGGCTCACATGAACTCGGCGCGTAGGTGGCATGGCTGGGATACCAACATCAAAAAATTCCCAGCTGGGGAAGCTGTTCCAAGCACCTTGGATTGGGACATTTGGCAAGGAGTGGTGCAGCCACATGAGTACCAAAAAGACTTTGTCAACGGCCAGTGGCGTTGTTGGTTTGATTATGGTTTAGGGGCACTGGGCGACTGGGGCGCACACATCATGGATACGGCACATGAATTTTTGGATTTGGGATTACCTACGGAAATCAATATGCTGAGAGCGGATGGACACAATCCATTCTTTTATCCCCTGTCTACTACCTTGTTGTTCAAGTTTCCATCGCGCGGCAACATGCCGGCCATGGATATTACTTGGTATGATGGCATCAACAACATCCCACCTGTTCCCGCAGGTTATGGTGTTTCTGCATTAGATCCTAATATTCCACCGCCAAGCAATGGAAAGATTCAACCCGCTAAATTGAACCCAGGCAAAATTATTTACGCCAAAGAGTTGACCTTCAAAGGTGGATCCCATGGAAGTACCTTGTCGATCATTCCGGAGGATAAGGCGAAGGACATGGCTAATAAATTACCTGTGGTACCAGTGAGTCCGTCGAATCATTATGCCAACTACCTGAAGGCCTGTATGGGATTGGAAAAAACAAGATCTCCGTTTGCGATTGCGGGACCTTTAAGCCAAGTATTTACTTTGGGTGTGATGGCACAAAAATTAAATACCAAATTGTTGTTTGATCGAAATACCAAGCAGATTACGAATCATACATTGGCCAACCAATTGCTCGTAGGTGCACCTCCAAGAAAAGGATGGGAGCAATATTATAAAGTGTAAGGATTAAGTAAATTTGGTGTGGACCACACTAATTATAAGGTGTATTTCTATTGATTATCAGTGAGTTAGGTTTAAACTGCACACCAAATTGCGCACCGGGTAAATCACTGATAATTAAAAATACAATACTCTTTAAAAGGATAGCTCAAACTTCCAATCCAAATTTTTCAAACGATTTTTTAATTCCTCTAAATTACTAATCAAATCCTCAAAAGATGGTTTAAATTCTTCATATATCATATCATCTTTCATTTTGGAATAATCAGCTTTCCAATCATCGATTATTTCTGCAATAGGAATTGGATTAAGTGTTTTGGGATTGTGCATATTGTAATCTACATCGCCAACTCTTGAAAATTTGTAACGATGCGCTACAATAGTTTCATATAAATTCTTGTCACTTATTGCATTTTGAGCAATTCCTACTTTTGTTAGATGATATATATCATATAGGTGACGACTTAATCTATTTACCCGAATTTTTTCTCCGGGACGTTGGAATTCTTCATGTAACAGAAAAAGCTTTTCTAACAATGTTCGTTCCGCATCCACTGTTGCCACTTCAAATAATGGCTCTGCAAATTCTCTATCAAAATATACCTCATCTACTAATGAACCAAATGATTTAATAGAGAAAGGTTCTCTTAATGAACGGCAGCTGACCTCTATCTGCACCCTCGGTAAAATATATGTCGTTAACGCGGGTATGACATTCGGATAATATATTTCTAACACCCTTGGGTCTTGATCACTTTCACCTGATTCTACTCTTTTAAATTCAAGATTATGAAACCCTCTTTTTATAAACTCCTCCTCTAAGTTTTTAAAAAATATTTCCGTGGTATAAACACCGGCCTCTTTTCTTAATTTTCTTATTTTTGTTTTTGAAATATTTCCCTGATAACCTTCAAAGAAATCTCGATCAATTGCTAAATCTATATCCTCTGAAAATCTATTAATTAATTTCCAAGCTTTGCTTAAGGAAGTACCACCTTTGAACACCAGATGTTTGGCTATTTCCATTTTAAAAATAATCTCAAGCGTTCGGCTTACCCACCAGTCCTTCTCCACTGCAAAAGGTTTCATTCCATATTTAGCTGCAATTGCATTAAATACAGCTTCTTTTTCAGCTTTATCTACCTTGTAGAAATTAATTTTATCCATTTTAAAGGGCTTTTCTCATCATTTTCTGAATCCATACCGGAGCAAGCATCATATCTTTTTTTAAAACGCTGACATCTTCACTTTTGAGTAGGTCAATTATCTTTTTTTCCTCTATTTCCGTTACTTTTCCATTACCTATTTCTTTTAATGCTTGAATAACTAATCGGCTAATTTTACCTTCTGCTATGAGATTTTTTGGGGTGGTCTTTTTAAACTTAATTGTTCTAGATCCCACTTTTATTTTTCTTGGAGAACCGTCTGTAAGTAGTACGATATTCATAGGAACTTGCGTACTTAGTCCTAATGCATTTAAAGCGTAACTTCCACTAGGAACTGTTCTTGTATGATCACGTTTGGCAATTGCTTCAGCAACTTCTTCTGCAGATGGAATAATTTTACCAATTAAATTACTTTCCTTGGGTCGAACATATATCCCTTGTGCAACCCTAATTATTATACCTTCTTTTTCTAATCTAAATAATGCAATCCTTATCGCTTCTGATGAGCCCAAATCACTGAAATCTACAGGTAATAACAATTTTCCCTTAGGCAAGGAGGCTATACGCTCATGAATTTGATTTTCAATACTCATTTTAGTTCGTTTCTGTAACAAATTTAGGAAATATTTGTTACAAAATTCAATTCCAAATAAAATGCTTAACATCCTGTCAATAAAGTACGAATATAAAAAACCATTTTACTGCTCTAAATCAAACTTTACTTTCAGGGTCTCACGGCTAAAGCACCATGAAACAAATTTCATTTTGACGGTTTATTTTTAATCCTATTTTTATACCATAAGTATAAAACTAGGCTTGTTTTCAAACATGTGAGGCTCCATGGTCAGCCAATGGCGCAAATATCATGAATTCCATTGTGCACATTATAGAGTTTTAATTGTGCATTTATAAGAATTGCAGAGGGTTGCTGAATCGGCAATTAATCCAGAAAAGAGCATTGCCATAAAAATAAAACCTCTACCATGGGCTAATATTCTTGCAATCAATTGTTTTTCAATTAGTTATAATGACTTAAATATAGATTCCTCGTAACAAATTCACATAATTATTTGTTACTTGAATGAAATTTTAAAAAATCATGTTCAATAAATTGGAGTCAATAATTAATCATGCACCCTGAATAAACTCCATCAGTTGATATTATGATTTTTCACTCCAAATCAAGAAATCATTTCTATTGTGCACATTATAGACTTTCCATTGTGCATTTATAAGAATTGCTAACGCTTGTTGATTGTTGGTATTTACAATACGAGGGTATTAGGAGAGTAGACTCTTTGAGCAATTTT
>CAMDRO010000083.1 GCA_945906795.1 Spirosoma fluviale | reverse complement strand
GGGTATTGATCTTGAGTTTCAAGTACAAATTCTTGTTTGATCCAATTTGTACCATTTTTACCTGTTCCTGTAACTTCAGGTAATTTTTTGATTAATTTTCCGCTTAGTTCTAAAGCCATCTTATTAATTAATTTTGAGTATTTCGAATTCTTGGCAAGTAAGTAAATTATTGGTAATTTTGCTAACCATTCTGGCGATGTGGTGAAATTGGTAGACACGCTACCTTGAGGTGGTAGTGCCGCTTTAGGTATGGGAGTTCGAATCTCCCCATCGTCACTTTTTTGTTTAATCTGTAAATCATGTTGAAGATGAAACCTTACAGTATATTGCTTTATTATAACTATACCCCTATGGCTGATCCTGAATCGTATAGGGAAAAGCATCACCTTTTTTGTATCGAGAACCGTATTTTAGGGCGGATTATCGTGGCTAACGAAGGGTTAAATGGGGCTGTTTCTGGTACTCATGCGGATTGCCATAAATACATGGAGTGGCTTAAAGACGATCCAATTTTCCAAGGAACTGATTTTGATTTCAAAATTGAAAAACATGAGGCTCATACTTTTACCAAATTGCATGTCCGCGTTAAAAATGAAATTGTTCATTCCGAATTACCGGTGAATCCATTAGAACGTACGGGTAAACATGTAAATCCTGCCGAGTTCAAAAACATGCTTAAGAATGATCCCGATGTCGTTTTAGTTGACATGCGGTCAAACTACGAACATGAATTAGGCCGCTTTAAAGGAGCTTATACCTTTGACATGGAGAATCTTCGAGATCTACCGGATCATGTGCATGAAATTGATCATTTGAAGAATAAAAAAGTGATTACGTATTGTACCGGTGGAATTAAATGTGAAAAAGCTTCCGCCTATTTATTAGAAAAAGGATTTACGAATGTATACCAATTGCATGGTGGGATCATTAAGTATGGTTTAGAAGAAGGTGGTGAAGATTTTGATGGTTCTTGTTATGTTTTTGATAACCGTGTGGCTACTATAGTCAATTCCATTAATCCAGAAATGATTTCAATGTGTCACGTTTGTGGATCACATTCTGACCATATGGTCAACTGCGCTAATCCAGAATGTAATGAACATTTGGCCATTTGTCCGTTATGTTTAAAAGAAATGGAGGGTGCTTGTTCACAAGAATGTAAAGATCATCCGCGTAAGCGTCCATACAATGAAAAAGGATACTATTCAAAGCAATCTGTGGGTTATTCACCTGAATTAGGCTTCAAATCTTTTGGACGAAATCTGAAAATTGAGAAAAAGAAAATAATTAATTAATTAATTTGATTTGCTAATTACCTCTTTGACTCTGAATTCAACGATTTGTTTGATTAAATCGATGGGAATGGGTTGACTATAAAGGAATTTAATAGATCCTTTTGTACCCTCATAAATAGATAATTGTTCTTGAAATTCCCTTATCCCGCTTGGCGTTGGATAAAATCCTAGATGATTATTCCATGCAGCAAAATGCACTAAGTTTTTCTTGTATTTAAAGGTGGGCATGCCATAGGCCAATAATTCCTCGGTTCCTTTTGGAACAACGCTTCGAATGGCTTCGCAAACGTCTATTAAAATTTTCTGGGTATTCTCTGGAAATGAAGCGATGTATTCTTCCATGCTTAAATTTTATTTACATATTGACTACGGACAAATAAAAAGAGCGGAAATGCAAAGGCATACCCAATCAGCACCGTCAGTATAACATAAACGTAATGGTATTTTATTTTTAATCTCCTCCCTTCGCTTAAGATAAAAAATGTACCGGCAATAGCGCCTGTCCAAAAATCCAACGTTAAGCTCTTCGCATAATCATCCTGAATCCAAGTACTTTGAACAAATTCGAGTACATCAAAATTTCCTTGATGGGCTATAACTCCTTTCATCGCAAAATAAAAAGTTAACCCTCCTCCTATTATTGATAATAATAAATAAAAATACGATTCATTTTTCATGATATTTGATTGATTTTAAGTGTTTTACCTCTAAACTCTACGGTGTCTCCTGCCCTCTTTCCTTTCAATAATTGGCCTATAGGTGAATCTAGCGAAATAACCATGATATTTTCGCCTTTGATTTCTACTTTACCTAAACCTATGGATAAAAAATAATTGGTTTGGTCTGTATTGATTAAACAACCCAAATCCCCAACTTGATAACTAAGGTTTAAATCTATTTTCACCAACAAGTATAATTGATTTTTGTATTGATCAATACTTGCGCTTATCTTATTCATTTCACTTTGCATCATCTCGCGACCCGTTTCAAATTTGTCTCCTGCGCTACTTTTAGTATCTGAATCTCTAGATTCTTTGGCTAATCGATAATCGGTAGTCGCTTGGGCTATTGAATCAGTAATTAATTTAACTATGCTTTGATGCAATTCTGCTTTTGATGTTTTCATTTTTTTAATTCTTTAGAAAATTATCAATAAATTCGCGGATGACCTATTTTTCAGCCACCGACCTGATCCTTAATCCGGACGGAAGTACCTATCATTTACATATTCGTCCTGAGCAATTACCTCATAAAATAATCATGGTAGGTGATCCTGATCGGGTTCCTTTTGTTTCCAAATATTTTGATAAAATCGACCATAAAATACATAAGAGAGAATTTGTTAGCCATTTGGGCCAATTAAGAAATCAGCCTATTGGCGTGATTTCCTCCGGAATTGGAGCTGACAACGTAGAAATTGTCATGAATGAATTAGACGCGTTGGCCAACATTGATTTTAAAACTCGCTATGCTAAAGAGCAAAAAATATCCTTAGAATTAATTCGAATAGGTACATCCGGAAGCATACAAGAAGATATTCCTGTGGATTCATTTTTAGTTTCCAAAGCCGCTATTGGCTTTGATAATTTGGCCCAATTCTATGGGTTTGAATCAAAAAATATGTTGCCTAAGGATGCGTTAAGCTTATGGTGCCAACAAATTAACTATAAGCTTCCTGTCTATGGAGCGAAGGCCAGTGAAAAATTATTCAAGCAATTTTCGGCTATTATGCAAAACGGGTATACCTTAACTGCCCCTGGGTTTTATGCGCCACAAGGTCGGACAGTTCGGATGAAATCTTTACTGCCTGATTTTTTAATGGATGTTTCCAAGACCAAGTTTGAAGGGGAAATCATCACCAACATAGAAATGGAAACGGCTGCATATTATGCCTTTTCAGCTTCATTTGGACATGAAATGATTTCTTTGAATGCCATATTGGCCAATAGGATGACACATGAATTTTCGAAAAATCCTGAAAACCAAATTAAACGTTTAATTGAGTTGGCCTTAGATCTAATTGCATCATAAAGTCGTCCATGACATAACCTTGTCCAATGTCAAGAACGAGTTCTTCCTTGACTAGAAAACCCATTTTAAGATAAAATTCCACCGCGGAATTATTTTTGTTTACGTTTAATATGATGCTGTTCTTTTGATTTAAAAGGGTCCAATCCTTGATATATTGGATTATTTTTCTCCCCAATCCCTGTTGTTTTTGCGTCGGATCTAAATATAATTTATGCAGTTTGACGAATTGCTCATTGAAATTTTCTACCGCAAAATATCCGACTGTTTCTTGGCCCATCTCCACCATAAAAAAGGCGATGTTTCCATTAATTTGATTTTCCAAGGTGCGGGTATTATACATTAAATCCAACATATAGAGGGTTTGTTGCTCAGTCAAAATATGGTCATAAGTGGGCCTCCATGCTTTTTCTGCGATTTCTTTAATGAGGGGTATATCAGATAATAATGCTTTCCTAATCTTCATTCGTCTAAATTATGCGTGCAAATTTGTAAATTGCATGTAAATATAAAAGTTATGAGCCAAGAAAAGCCACTTATTTTAATTGCCAATGATGATTCAATTTATTCTAAGGGAATTCGTGTTTTAGTTGAAATTATGTCTGAAATGGGCGAAGTGGTTGTGGTCGCACCAGATACGCATCAATCTGGAATGGGTCATGCCATTACATTAGGCTCGCCCCTTCGTGTGAGTAAAACCACTGATTTTGGCGCAAACATTCTGTCTTATAAATGCTCTGGTACGCCAGCTGATTGTGTGAAATTTGGTAAGCATCAAATATTAAAAGGAAGGAAAATTGATTTAGTTGTTTCGGGAATTAATCATGGATCCAATGCCTCTATTTCTGTTTTATATTCGGGTACCATGTCTGCGGCGATAGAAGCTGCCATGGAAGGGATTCCTGCCATTGGTTTTTCATTGTGTGAATTCGGTGCCGATGCCGATTTTAGTCATTGCCATGATTATATTATTAAAATATGCCAACAAGTGTTAGTTCATGGTTTACCCAAAGGTCTGACTTTAAACGTGAATTTTCCTTCTAAATCTGAGGTGCCACTAAAGGGGATTAAAGTTGCCAAACAAGCAAACGCTGTTTATAGGGAGTTTTTTGAGGAACGTAAAGATCCTTATGGTCAATCTTATTATTGGATGGATGGCAATTTGGAAAATGATGATTTGAATAACAATACGGATCTAGATGCCCTTTCAGAAAATTTTGTCAGCATTGTTCCAATCAAGTATGATTTAACGGATTATGCTGAGTTAGAATTGATGAAATCGTGGGACCTTTAATAAGCTTACAACACTGAGGCAATCTTTTATTTCGCCCTGTTGTGCCATTTCAATAGCTTCCGTTATAGGTATTTTTTTAATTTCTATTTTTTCCGTATCCTCAGGATTAGATTCGCTTTGACTTAATTCGGTGGCCAAATACATATAAGCCTTTTCGTCGGTGACCGAATTACTTAGGAAAATTTCACCCATCAACGTCCACTGATTAGCTTGCAAGCCTGTTTCTTCGAGCAGTTCTCGTTTTGCCGCTTCCAATGGATCTTCTTGATCTGATATTAAACAACCCCCTTCTGGCAATTCCCACGAATAGGCATCGATCGTATATCGATGTTGGCCCACTAAATAAACATGGTTATCATGATCCAAAGCCACAATCGATACCGCTATGTTTTTAAAGCACACTTTTCCGTAAATACCAGGGTTGCCATTTGGGTTGATCACCTCATGATGTTCAATTTTAATCCACGGATTTTCATACCTAGTGGAATTACTTAATGTCTTCCAGGGACTCTCTTTATTTTCCATGTTGCAAAAATACTATCTTTGTAGACTTTTTTACTCAAGGATGAAACAACGTTTAATCATTTTGTCATTTTTAGTCAGTTTAGTCATCATGGGGGCTAAATTTTATGCCTATTTTGCGAGTGGTTCTACAACTTTACTGACAGATGCGCTAGAGTCTATTGTTAATGTCGTTGCGGCGGCATTTGCCTATTATTCCATATACTTAGCTTCGCTACCTCGTGATTTAAATCATCCGTATGGGCATGGAAAAATTGAATTCTTTGCTTCCGGTCTAGAAGGGGTTTTAATTTTATTAGCGGCTTTGTATATATTTTTACATGCATGGCAACATTTATACGCACATCCAGAGTTAAAAAGTTTAGACTTGGGGATTATTATTTCTTTAAGTTCGGCTACTGTCAATGGAATTCTTGGATATTATTTAGTTAGTCAAGGCAAGTCCTCTCATTCACCGGCTATTTTGGCTGATGGTAAACACCTTAAACTAGATGCATTGAATGGCGTTTTTGTTGTCATCGCTTTAGTCATTACCTATGTAACCAATTTATTTTGGATTGACTCCATTGCCTCTTTGATTTTTGCCTCGGTGATGTGTTGGCAAGGTCTTAATTTAATTCGCGAGGCCATAGCAGCTTTGATGGATGAGACAAATCCGGAAGTATTTCAAAAGGTTATCCAATGGATTGTCTCCAATAAAAAACAAGAATGGATTGATTTACATAACCTACGAGTACAACAATACGGAGGAGATTTACATATTGATTGCCACGTAACGCTACCTCGATATTGGGATTTAAACCGTGTTCACGATGAAATACATGAGTTTGAGGTGACTATAGGCCAAGTTTTGCCTACTGACATTGAAATATTTGTCCATGTAGATCCATGTTTAGATGAATGTTGCCCACATTGTCCAATAACCAATTGCCAAATTAGAAAACACGATTTTATCAAAGAAATCGAATGGAATAAAGTTAATTTAGCTTTGAATCAAAAGCACTTTAATGAACATGGATTAAGCTCTTAGATCTCCCATTCCACCATCCACTTTTAAAATTTGCCCCGTAATCCACGAATTTTCAGGATGTAAAAGAAATACCGCCATGTTGGCTAGATCAGCCGCTTGGCCTACTCGGCCTAATGGATGCCTTTTTCCCGCGGCTTCAATTTTTTCATCACTGTTTAATAGGGCATTTGCCAAAGGTGTTTGGGTTAAACTAGGAGCGATTGCATTGATTCTTATTTTCGAACTCGCTAGTTCGGCGGCAAGAGATCTAGTCAATCCTTCAATAGCCCCTTTCGAACTCGCGATGGAAGCATGAAAGCCCATTCCTGTTTGTACGGCCACAGTGCTGAAAAGTACAATGGAAGAAGTCGCAGCCGCTTTTAATAAAGGCAAAAATCCTTGAATTGCTTTAACCGCCCCTAGCACATTCACCTGAAAATCTTTTTCAAAATCTCCCATTGTTAAGCGATGAAAGGGTTTTAAGTTGATACTTCCTGGGCAATATACGAGTCCATCGACAAGACCTGAAATTTCAAAAAATATACTTTCATTAGTCTCTAAAGCATCGTATTGGATATTCTCAACCCCTTGGACATCACAAGGATTTCTGGATAGATTAATAACTTGATGACCCTCAGAAATTAATTTTGACACAATGGCTTGCCCAATTCCTTGGCTCCCGCCTACAACAATGTATTTTCCCATCTTATGAATGAATCGATCCTAAAAATTCTCTTTTGGTATTTTCATCTTGGAATTTACCTCCATAATATGAGGTGATGGTTGAAGTGGCATCATCTTTTACACCCCTTGAGGATACACAAAGATGTTTGGCATCTATAAAAACAGCCACATCTTCTGACTCTAATACTTTTTGTAAATGTTTCGCAATTTGAATGGTTAGCCTTTCTTGAACTTGTGGCCTTTTAGCATAATACTGAACAATCCGATTTAGTTTGGAAAGACCAATTACTTTACCTGAAGAGATATAAGCGATATGTGTTTTACCTACGATCGGTACAAAATGATGTTCACAATTTGAGTAAAAACTGATGTTTTTCTCAATCAACATTTCGTTGTAGCCAAACTTATTTTCAAATAAGGCTACTTTAGGCTCGTTTTTAGGGTTTAAACCACTAAATATTTCGTTTATGTACATTTTAGCCACTCGATTAGGAGTGCCACGTAAAGAATCATCCGTTAAATCAAGGCCCAATGTGAGCATGATTTCTCTGAAGTATCCTTCGATAATTTTAATTTTTTCTAGATCAGAAAGATCAAATGCATCCTCCCTCATAGGTGTATCTATGGAGGTGGCTACATGATTATCACCAATTTCTTCATCGGTTAATAAGAAGCGATCGGAATCAATAAGCAGGGAATTCAACGAAATTTCGTTCTGTTTCATATAATCTAATTTTTAAGTCTAACTCAGCGGCAATTTTTACTCGTAATTTATGATAGATAACCACAGCTATGTTTTCTGCTGATGGATTTAAATTTTCAAA
>CAMDRO010000082.1 GCA_945906795.1 Spirosoma fluviale | reverse complement strand
ACCTGGCCGGTAATTTCATGGCCAAGTACCAGGCCTTCGGGTGCCGTGGTTCTGCCACGTACCATGTGTTGGTCACTTCCACAAATGTTGGTAGAGATTACTTTTAAAATTACACCATGATTGCACTTTCTTTTTCCAAGTTCCAATTTGGGAAAGTCAATATTTTGCACTTGTACTACCCCAGGTTTAATGTAGGCAACACCTCTGTTATTTGACATAATTATTTATGATTTAAGAAGTAACTGTTTCCCAATGTAATATTTTATTTTAAACTTCCAATTTTTACCAAATATTAATTTGCTTATCGATGTCTTTAATTCTACTGATTTGATGAATGATATTGCGCTGTTTTCCGAGTGTCAAACTTTCAAAAATAGCTTTTAAGTGCTCATCTTGTTCAATCACGGTTTCCAGGACTTCAGGCATATTAACTCGCAATAGTTTTGGGCTTTTTTTAAGATAAACTAATCTCTCTTAGCAAGATCACCAACGGTTTTGGATCCTAGGACTTTCAGGGTGGCATCTCTCACCAACACCATAGTGGAGTGTAATCCACCATTTTTCTCATCGCAATTCGCCGCAACGCTCGTAAAAATTAAGGCTAGCACAGGGCACCATGGCAATGGGTCCCTCGATATTCCGAATGATCTTTACACCTGTTGAAATGTTTTTGATCTCGTTGGCTATGATTAAGCGCAACATGATGGGGGATTGACCCATTTTGTCAACTCGTGACCTGTAAATCCAAAATAATGTTTTCCTCTGTGTTTTGATTTAACACAGGCACAAAATGATGCTGATTTTGTGTGACCAAAAATGTGATCTAATGACGCGTTTTGAGGTCACAATAGGTAACAAAAAAAAGCACTAACGTGTGTTACGATAGTGCTTTGAAATGTTTTGCTCCCCTTTTCCTCGAAAGATGCAAAATAATGCGATGATTGAGTATGTGACTATTAGGAAATTAAAGGGTTAGAATACGTTTTTTTGGGGCCGTCATTTCATTAAAATTTATAATTATATCCAAGTCTTATTACTTGGGTTTCATAATAGTCATCACTCGTATAATAAAATCCTTGCCCTTGGGTTTCTTTTTTAATTATCATGGTGTTTAATAAATCTGTTGCGTTAAAAAACAATTCTCCCTTTCCTTTTTGCACTGCTTTTTTTAGTCCGACGTCTAACGAAAACCTTGATTTTATTTTGCCTTGTGGAATAATATCTGGGGCTAAATATATGGCTGTTATTTGTGCGTCAATATTTTTAGGAAAATGAAACGTATTGTTTAATTTTATATTTCCTGAATATATCTCTTGATTGTCTGCTGAAAATGTATTTGTTGTGGGGTATTTGTTTACAACCGTAAAAGCATCAATTTGATTTCTATATCCATTTAAATTGATATTGAATGAATATAATTTAGAAATTTCTTGTTCTAAAACCATCTCAACTCCGGTATTGTAGCTTTTATTTACGTTTTGAAATACGGCATAAATTAATTTGCTTGGTGGAACTATGCTTGAAATTCTTGTGATCGTTCCATCAGCAAATCGGTGATAAATGGCATTATATAAACTTCCTTTGTCCCAACTTTTTTTATAGCCCAATTCTATCGAATTTGTAAATTGTGGGCGCAATGCAGGATTTCCAACTTTAATTATTTCTGCGTCATCATATTTTGGGAAAATTCGAATATCTACTTCATTAGGTCGGTCAACTCTTCGATTGTAGAAAAAGGAAATTTTATTGTTTTCATTTATCTTGTATGCCAAACGCATATTGGGAAATGGTTGGGTGTAATTATACCCATCACTTTTATAAACGATATGGTTAGGGTTTACATCATACTGTATTTTCACATATTCCACTCGTAATCCTATTTCGGCTTCCCATTGTTTGTTTTCAAAAATGTAGTTGCCATAAACCGCCGGTATTAATTCTTTGTAAGTTGCCCAACCCCCTGCATTGATGTCTAAAACAGAATTTACACCTGGAATAAATTGCATATTGGTTGGAATGTTTCTATTACGAAATTTTATTCCTGTTTCAATTCGTCCGTATTTAAGCGGTTTTATGTAGTCAAAATTAAAATCATACACCTGTTCGTCCGACAATAACTTAAACGCATCCGTTCCTGTGGAGGTTGGCAAATAATTGTCATAAAAGTATTTTTCATCTTCTCGATGAAATGTATAATTGAAACCAACATTTAGTAAATGTCCCGCTTCTATAAATTTGTGCTGATAATTTGCGGTTGCCATTATGGTCGTTTTTAATTCATCTTCTAAAAACTGCCAAAGTCTTTTTCGTCCTGAAAAATCGCCATTAAAAAAGGGTTGGTCTCCTCGGTCTATAATTTTTTCACTACCAAAAAGTCCTGAAATAGTCAATGAATTTTGGTCGTTGATTGCATAATCGATTCCCGATTTGAGTGTTGTAAAATGTGTATTTCTATTACGCTTTAGTTGTGAATTTATGACTTCACCCTTGTCATAATTTCTTGTTACAAATTCATTTTTATTCAGCGTTTCAGTATATAAATAATCGCCTTGAAAAAATATATTTATTTTGTTTTTTTTGTAATTCAGCGATACACTTGGATTTATTTTTGGTGTAAAAGTGTATTGTGGTCTTATCGTTGGTAAATTTTTATTTCGCACCCATAGTGAACCCAAACCTGTTGTGAAGCCTGCCTTTCCATTAAACCCTTCTTTCTTATTTTTTTTGTAAATGATGTTAATAATTCCTGCGTTCCCATTGGCATCATATTTGACAGACGGATTGTTGATAATTTCAATTTTTTCAATGGCAGATGCTGGAATATTATCTAATCCGGTTTGGTTGCCAAAACCTGTTAATGCTGTTTGTTTACCATCAATAAGTACGGTTACTTTATCATTCCCCCGTAACTGAACTTTTCCGTCTTGCACGGTTACACTTGGCAAATTTTGCATTGCTTGAAGTACCGAACCACCATTTTGACTAATATTATCTTTCAAAGAAAATGTTTTTTTATCCATTTCCTCGCTTATTTTGGCTGTTTTTCCTATTACAAGAACTTCTTGTAATTCAGTGGATTTTTCTTCTATCTCAATGGTTTTAATATCAAGATATTCAGATAGATTACCTATAAAAAGAGTCTTTTTTGTTGTTTTGTAGCCTATATAAGAAACTTCTAAATAGTAGTTGCCTGATTTTATCTTTGATATTGAAAAACGTCCTTCTTCGTTGGAAACGGTACCGCTTATAAAACTGCTGTCTTTTTCGGTTTTCAAAACCACATGAACAAAAGGCAAATTAGCTTTGCTATTTTTGTCTTTTACAATTCCTGATATGGTTACGTTAGTCTGAGCTTTTGTGATTGAAAAAATTAAACATTGAAAAATTATAATTAATAAAAATCTTATTCGTTTCATCTTTCCTAGTTTTTTGACAAATTTAATCAAAAGCACACTTCTTTTACGAAAATATTCTTTTTGAAAATGGAAATTTGCAACCACAATAAATGTCTCTTTACAGCAATTTATATGGGTTTTAAAACAAAAAAAGAGGTCAAATTGACCTCTTTTTGAATCTAGCTCCCCTTTTCCTCGAAAGATGCATAATAATTCGATGATTGAGCTTGCGTAATCAAGAAACTAAAGGGTTGAACTTCCTGCAATTTTACAAGAAGGACCTTATTACATCTCTGAAAATCAAGAAGAGAAACACAAGTACACCCACGATGACTTCATTTCGGCACTTTTTAAAGAATTGAACTAAATTGTCCATAAAACATAAAAAAGGTTACACGATAAAAGTATACCCTTTTTATCATTATTGCTCCCTCTCTTGTCGGAAGTTGTAGCCATAAAGTATTGATAGCGATTACGATAATCAGGCGATTAAATAGGTAAAATATCAAAATCCAACCAGATTATAGTAAATCGAGGTACTCGAAATAATTAGTTTTTTTGCCCGACGAATCTGATAACCGAACCTGCCCCATTGTGGTATAATCCTTCGTTTAATTCAATGTCCTGTTCTACTAATTCAATGATCGTATAATTCGGGAAATCCGATTTTATTTCCTCTATCGAAAATAAACTTTCAATGTCTTTCGGTCCACCTGCATTTTCATTTGCCTTTACAAAGTCAATGTGTATTTTACTAAAAGATTCAAAGATTATTGTTCCATTTTTTTCAAAAAGCTATCCAATTTTTTGTGATATACAGATTTAATGTACGCAGGAAAGTGCGCGTAGATAAGCGCAATTGCGTCAAATTGTTCGAGTTCAAAATTTAGCTCTTCTAAAGGCCCCTCCTGATAATCGATAGAAACCCCGATTTTCTCAGCTAATTGAGTGGCCTTATTTTTCCCTTCCTTACTGATGTCAAAAGCGGAAACATCCCAACCTAGTTGTGCGGCAAAAATGGCATTTCGACCTTCGCCTTCTGCTGGGAAAAGAATGGTACCTGCCTTACGTTTTTCTAGTTGTTCGTTTAGGTATTGATTGGGCTCTTCTCCATAGGCAAACTCCTCATTGCTATATCTTTCATTCCATCTTGAAGTTCAAATCTCATTTAATTTCTCGCTCTCTTCCATGTCATTTTCGCTTTTGGATTTATTATTGTTTCATAAAACTAAAAATACAAAGTTTTGAACTGCCCCACTAGGGGTAATGATCTTCCCGCTTGCACTCCAGGTTTTTGAAATCCGACTTTTCAAACTTTGCCTTCATCATACGGTTGAATATCTAATCCACTACATTTTATGGGACCGTCTACAGAAAACGTCCCAACTATGACAAGCCCATCCACCGCTTTTTTGACAATTTGGAGGTACTTTTCGATTTGGGCCGTATCGGTTTGAAAATGAAAAGCTGCTCGATCATGCCATACAACGTAATTTCTTTTGGTTTAAAATCTAACATATCACAGACAATCCAATTGACTTTTTTGGCATCCTTGCCTAATCTTTCTTGGGCTCTGAGAATGGCGGATTGTGATATGTCCAAAACCGATACATTTGAATAGCCTTCTGCTAATAAAAAATCGATTAGCTTGCTGTCGCCGCCACCTATATCAATAATCTTTGCTAATTTGGGAATATGGAACTTATGCATAAACTCCAATGAAGCCGCTGGCACTTCTTGAGTCCAACTAAGCTCATTAGGCTGCTTCGTTTTATCGATGGTTTCCCAATGTTCTTTTACATCCAATATTATTTAGTAAATTTTGCTTAACGTTATCATTAAACGTGTGACTTAGGTCACTTGAGAAGGAGGGCCAAAAACAAATGCAATAGTTTTTGATTTAATGCTAGCCGATTTGAATCAACAGTGGTAATTTTACGTAATATCAACAAACAATACATACATGCATAAAATATTGGTGATTGGTGCGGGCGGACAACTAGGAACCGAACTCACCAAAGCCTTAGTCAATACCTATGGTAGCGATGCGGTTATTGCGACGGATTTTCAGGAAAGTGTGAAATCTAAATTTACTTATTGCCGCTTTAAAACCTTAGATGTATTAGACAAAGACGCTGTAGCAAATTTGATTCAAGAGGAGCAGGTTACGCAGGTATACCATTTGGCGGCGATTCTTTCCGCAAGCGGTGAGAAAAACCCACTTCAAGCCTGGGATATTAATATGCGGGGATTATTACATGTGTTAGAATTAGCTAGAGAATACAAGATTGAGAAAGTATTTTGGCCTAGTTCAATTGCTGTTTTTGGTCCAAATTCTCCTAAAACAAACACCCCTCAGGACGCCTTTAAAAATCCAACAACCGTTTACGGCATTTCAAAAATAGCAGGGGAGCACTGGTGTGAATATTATTTTAATACCTTCGGTGTAGACGTAAGAAGCTTACGCTTTCCAGGACTAATTGGGCATAAATCAGTAGCAGGTGGCGGCACGACCGATTACGCGGTTGATATTTATTACAAAGCGATACAAGAAGAAAACTATACCTGCTTTTTAAAAGAGGGCACCTCTTTACCGATGATGTACATGGAGGATGCGGTAAATGCCACCTTACAATTAATGGCTGCCCCTGCTTCAGCCATCACCATCCGATCGAGCTATAATCTATCTGGAATGAGTTTTTCTCCTCGAGAAATTTTTGAAAGTATTCAATTACATTATCCAGATTTTAGCATTCAATACGCGCCAGACTTCAGACAACAAATTGCAGATACCTGGCCGGCTAGCATAAATGATGAAGTTGCCAGAAAGGATTGGGGATGGAGGGCCGCTTTTGACCTGCCTACCATGACTTCTGAGATAATCACTAAATTGCGCTCCTATATCCACAAAATATAACGTAAACACCTTATGTACGAACAATATAAATCATTCATCACGAAAGAAATTAAGTCTATCAAAGAGGCTGGCTTATACAAAAACGAGCGCGTCATTACTTCGCCACAAGCGGCAGAAATTACGATTCAGGGAGGGGAAAAAGTGTATAATTTTTGTGCGAATAACTACCTAGGTCTTTCCTCGCATCCTGCAGTCATTCAAGCGGCAAAAGAAGCGATTGATACGCACGGATTTGGTTTGTCATCTGTCCGTTTTATTTGTGGAACGCAGGATATCCATAAAACATTAGAGCAAAAAATTTCGACTTTTTTAGGAACCGAGGATACGATCCTGTATGCCGCGGCTTTTGACGCAAATGGCGGTGTATTTGAGCCTTTATTAGGAGAAAAAGATGCGATTATATCCGATGCCTTGAATCATGCCTCCATTATTGATGGCATTCGATTATGTAAGTCGATGCGCTATCGATATGAGCACAATTCGATGGAAGATTTAGAGGCTAAACTACAGCAGGCGATTGCAGATGGAGCTCAGCAAAAAATGATTGTGACAGACAGCGTATTTTCGATGGATGGCACGATTGCTCAATTAGATAAAATCGTAGCATTAGCGGATAAATACGAAGCCTTGATCCTGATCGATGAGTGCCACTCCTCCGGCTTTATGGGAAAAACAGGGCGTGGAGTGCATGAACTAAAAGGGGTGATGGGTAAAATTGATATTATTACTGGCACCTTAGGCAAAGCTTTAGGAGGTGCGTCGGGTGGATTTACCTCAGGTCGCAAGGAAATAATCGACCTATTAAGACAGCGATCTAGGCCTTATTTATTTTCAAATACCTTAGCTCCCTCAATTACAGGAGCGTCGATTGCCGTTCTTGATTTATTATCAAAAAGCACCGCATTGCGCGATACGCTAGCGGAAAACACCGCCTATTTCAGAGAGAAAATTGTCGCTGCAGGCTTTGATATCAAACCAGGTGAACATCCAATCATTCCCATCATGTTATACGATGCAGTTATTTCACAAAAAATGGCCGAAAAATTACTGAAAAAGGGGATTTACGTGATTGGTTTTTATTATCCGGTGGTGGCCAAAGGTCAAGCAAGAATCCGCGTCCAAATATCAGCAGAACACACGAAGGAACAGTTAGATCACGCCATTGCTTCCTTTACAGAAGTGGGCAAAGAACTGGGGGTTATTGCTTAACTAAATATACCAAATGATTATGAAGCCATTCGCACTTTTTTTTGCAACGGTTTTAGTATTCTCCGCATGTACTTATCTACCGTTTACTGCGCTAACATCTACCACAACAATTAAAGCAAATGATGCTTTTATCCTAGGTAATAACGAACATGGTAAGTACTCCGTGCGTTTGAAGAACATCTCCAATTCGGAAATTACTGTATGGCGAGTGCCTATCTCAGGCGGCCAACATACACCACTACAAGTTCGTACGAACCAAAAATCAGAAGTGAAAGTTGACCGCAATACGGCACTACGAATTGAAAATCCTTCTTTATTAGAAGTCTCCGTGGAATTACGCGTGACAGGAGATACGGATTTGTCGATGGGGTATAAGAATTAGGGTCACAAAGGCTCTGTTCTTACAAATATTCAAAGTTATTTAGTGAAATTTCGCCTTTTGACAAACTCTGTCAATACCTGAAAAGCCCTCTAGGTGCATTGCCCTTAATTACACATTAAACAAAAAAGCCGATCAGAAATGATCGGCTTGCTCCCCCTGTTGACAGAAGCTGCAGCAGAAAGGTAGCGGTTTTGCCAACTTATAGCCAGTCCGAATTTTAGGGGTACTTACATATTTGACTTTGTAAAGGCAACTTTAACATTCGATTCTTTAGATTTAAAGGAAATGATTGTCGGAAATTTAATTTTTAAATCCAGCGGCGATGGTGCTTCATTACGTAGATTAGTCCAAAAAATGAAATAATTGTACTCTTTTCCTT
>CAMDRO010000081.1 GCA_945906795.1 Spirosoma fluviale | reverse complement strand
CAATCGTCGTGTCTTGCGACGGATGTCTTTGATGTAATTTTCTGCTGTTTGTTTTTTTCTTGTTTCCATTTTGTAATTTAATAATTGTTTGGAAACACTCCCTAAGAAATAACCTCTATCGGTCCACTTTTTGCTGACGATTTACACATTCAACTCCGTGTAGTTAACAATTTCATCCGTATTAAAATGAGAATCTATTTCCTTTAAAATAATGTGCTCTTGGTATTTGCGGAAATTAATTTTAGAACGTATAAAATCATACACTTTATTTTTGATAGAGATGACCAAATACAGATCCAAATTATTAATGACAATGATCTCTCTTCTATTCCAAATACTCAAAAAAATATCTTGTACAAGCTCCTCGGCCTCTTCTTTGTTACCCGTTTGATTTTAGGCAATGCGATAAATTTTAAACCAATATCTTACATAAATTTCTTCGAAGGCAGCAGAATGCCCCTGAGTTAAACCTAAAACCAATAAATAATCTTCAAGTCCTTTGAAATTCATTGAATGTAATTAATCTCGTTTCAGAGCTATAGTCGGTTAACCTATGAATAACCCTAAATAAAATTAAAATAATTTTATTTAGGTATCAATTATTTTATTAATATCTCTGTAATTACCTTTTTTGCCAAGGACACATCATGAAACCCTTGATCATCAGTTAAAATGATCAATAAGCTAGTCAATAATGGCAATATAATTATATATTTTTCTGTACCTTCGTCAGCTTTACTAACTTTTAAAAAGTTAGTAAAGCTAAAGACGAAGAAATAAAAAATTCACCTTAAACGATGACTTATTAACTTCAAAAATTAGAATATTCAATAAGCCAATTTACATGAATAAAAGATATTGGGTGCTATTCGTCATGGCACTTTTTTCCATCATCACCTATTTAGATCGAACCTCTATTTCCATCACGGGTTCCGCCATTACGCAAGAACTTGATTTATCAGAAAAAGAATTTGGTTGGATTTTAGGATCCTTTGCCTTTGCCTACGGCTTGTTTGAAATACCGGTGGGATTATGGGGTGATCGAAAAGGACCCAAATCCATACTCTTTAGAATAGTACTTTCATGGTCTGTATTTACGATATTGACTGGTTTTTCAACCACCTTTACGATGCTATTTATCATCCGATTTCTATTTGGAATCGGTGAGGCAGGTGCATATCCAAACGCCACCATCGTAATTTCTCGTTGGTTCCCAAAATCCGAAACGGGTAGAGCGCAATCATTTATTTGGATCGCTAGCCGCATCGGTGCCGCATTAGCCCCCTTCCTTTCCTTGTTCATCATGCAAACTTACGGTTGGCGCTATGTGTTTTATGCTTTTGGCGTTTTAGGGATTTTCTGGGCAGCCTTTTGGGGACTTTGGTTCAAAGATGAACCTAGAGAAATGCCTCATATTTCCCAAAAAGAAATCGATCACATCGAGCAGGGACGTGAATTAAAATCGGGCGGCGACAGCTTTTCCATTGTCTTGAAAATCCTAAAAGATCCAAATATTTGGTCACTCATGGGCATGTACCATTGTTTACTATATGGTGCCTATTTTTATCTTTCTTGGATGCCAAAATACTTGAAAAATGGCCGAGGAATCGATGATACTCAAATTGCATTTTTAGCCTCCCTCCCATTTATTTTGGGTACTATCGGCTGTTTTATCGGCGGATTTTCTTCCGACTATATAACTAAAAAAAGAGGTTTAAAATTGGGACGTAGAGCGGTGGGCATGTTTGGATTAGTGATGTCAGGTATTTGTATGTTAACGGCCACCTTCATTCCAGACACCACTACATCGATCGTCGTTTTGGCATTTGGCTTAGCTTTTAAAGATTTTACATTACCCGTTTCTTGGGCCACCTCCTCAGACATAGGCGGCCAAAATGCTGGGGCGGTAGCAGGTGCCATGGGGATGGCGGGCCAGTTGGGCTCCACCATCATGTCCATCGCTTTTGGCTACATCCTTGCGGCGACAGGAAGTTGGGATATTCCCGTCAGAATAATAGGCTGCATCGTCATCCTAGGCGGATTGTTATGGCTACGCATCGACCCAACCAAGAAAATTTCTATATAGCTATTAATCCTAATTTTGATTGAAAAAGCTAATTTATCTATATATTTAGCGGTTAATCCAAACCTATGAAAACAACGACATTCACGGAAGGAAATTCTCTTATCGCTAAACGCCTACAATCCTTAGATGCACTTCGCGGGTTTGATATGCTTTGGATTATGGGAGCAGAAGAAATATTTAAATTCTTATATAAAGCGACCGGATCCCCGTTTTGGGGCTTCATCTCGAACCAATTAGAACATCCCGAGTGGAATGGGTTTACATTTAATGACCTGATCTTTCCTCTATTTCTTTTTATGGCAGGTGTGGCGACTCCCTATTCTTTAGGCAAAGAGCTAGAAAAAGGAAAATCCAGAGAGCAACTCCTACAAAAAGTAATCAAAAGAGGATTGATTCTCGTTATTTTAGGCATCATTTACAACAATGGGCTTGAGTTTAAACCCTTGGAAGAAATTCGTTTTGGAAGTGTGCTAGGACGTATCGGTCTAGGCTATATGTTTGCCAACATCATCTATTTATATACCCAAAAACAAATCACTCAGTTTATTTGGTTTGCGGGAATCATTATTAGTTATTATTTAGCACTTAAATTTAATGCCGCGCCGGGCTTTATGGCGGGTGACTTAACAGAAGCAGGTAATTTCGCTTCCTATTTAGATCGCACTTGGATGCCAGGAAAATTACATAGAGGAATACATGATCCAGAAGGTCTTTTTTCAACTATACCGGCTATCTCAACTGGCCTACTAGGAATCCTCACTGGAAATTTCCTTAAAAATGACCCAAGCGATGGGACAGCCAAAACGAAAAAAATGGCTATGCTAGGAGTGATATTTATTGTGATTGCATTGATTTGGAATATCGATTTTCCGATCAACAAAAACTTATGGTCTAGTTCTTTTGTGATGTTGGTGGGTGGAATAAGCTTAATCCTACTCTCCATCTTTTACTACATCATCGACGTGAAAGGATATCAAAAGTGGGCCTTTTTCTTCCGCATTATAGGAATGAATTCCATTTTAATTTATCTGTCTGGAATGATCATTGACTGGGAATATGCCACAGACGGAATGTTTCATTGGTTAGGACAAATGATCGGTGATCCTTTTAACGCCGTCGCCTTAGCCATTTGCTATACCGGAATTAAGTGGACATTCCTGTATGTTTTATATAAGAAAAATATTTTCCTTAGGGTTTAAATAAAAAGACCAAAGCGAAAATCTTCGGTCTTTTCATTTCATTCAATGATGATTTAACGAAACAATTAAATCAAAAATCGAACGCTTTACACAAGGTTTTTCAAATTCACCAAATAGCCAAAAATAGCGGCAGTAAAAAACATAATCAAACTATAAATTACGGCAGGAATACTCATTGTACTATTCCCTATCACACTTAAGGCGATAAAAATCGCTAAAGTTCCATTGTGAATGCCAATTTCCATTCCGATGGCAATGGCCTGACTTTTTGCCAAATTAAATAGGCGAGGAACATAATACCCGATCGCCATGCTGAGAACATTTAAGAGTAAAGTCGGCAAGCCAACCATCTGAAAATCTTGAACAATGTGGGACTTTTCTTTAATAATGGTCAATACAATGACTAGCGCTAAAAAAGAAGCAGAGGCTATTTTAACTGGCTTGCTTAATTTTTCGGCAAAGGAACTAGCATATGAGCGGATCAACATACCAATCGAAACAGGTCCAAGCACAATCACACAAACCTCCACTACTTTTTTAAATTGCAAAGGAATTGCTTGGTCTGATCGCATGAAACTTGCCATCGCAAAATTAACAATGAAGGTAATTGAAAACACTGAAATTAGGCTATTGATAGCTGTCAATGTAACATTTAGAGCCACATCACCTTTAGCCATATGGGAGTAAAGATTGGCCGTTGGCCCCCCCGGCGAAGCCGAAAGTAGCATCAAACCCACAGCTAATTCTGGAGAAAGTCCAAAACCGGAAGCGATAAAATAACAAATGACAGGCAAAAGAATCATTTGGCACAAAAGACCGATCAATACAGCTTTAGGGAAAACGAGAACTCGTTTAAAATCATCTATTCTAAGGGATAGACCCAAGCCCATCATGATGACGGCGAGTGCGAGTGGCAATAAAACCACTGATAAAAAACTTGCTTGCATAGTAAATAAAGGTTTTGTTTAGACTAAATTAATATTTTTTATAAATAATTTTAGCTTTTTTACTCCTATTTTATTTGATTTACTGAAAGAATAATCAATCTAACGCATGGGAAAAATAGGAAAAAAAATGATTGTAGGCTCTATGCTGACAATCATTTACCTACTCTTATTCATCTATTTTAATGCTCCTTTGCCTGCCAAAGAATGGTTCATTACAATTCCTGCATTCACCATCATCTATTTTTTAATTTTTAATATGGGGAAACCCGAGATTGTCGATGAGGTAAATAATGCCAACATAATTGCAGGGAACCGAGTACTTATATTCCCATTTATCATTCTTTTGGTCATTCACTATTACATATTTGCTCACGGAGAAACTCCATTTTCTGGAACGGCCGCCTTACTTCCCTTTTTATTTGCCTTCCCGATTTTATACTACCGAGCTTTCCCAAGAACTGATATTGGCCGTGTAGATTACCTTGTCCTACTCGTTTTTTTAGTTCCATTAACCTTAATTGATATACAGGGTGATACTAATTTGCCCATAAAGGGAAAAGGATTTGGTTCCATATTTAAGATATCTTGGATCCTACTGATGGTCTATGTTTTTGGCCACATCAGAAAGCTTAAGGATATTGGATTTTACCCCATGTTTAAATTAAAATTTTTAGGTATAGCTCTACTATCATGGCTTTCGTTTTTATCCTTTGTGATGCTGATTGCATTCTTTTTAGGCTTTGTTAATCCAGATCCATTCCTTGAAATTAGGCAAGATGGATTCATGAAATCCTTACAAGAATTAATGCGTATATTTATTGGAACCGCTTTATTTGAGGAAGTCTTTTTCAGGGGCTTATTACAAAACATGTTGGCCAAACAAATTGAAAAATCGGGCAATTGGAAAAAATATTGGGTCAATGGCTTTATTATTTTACTGGTTTTATCAGCTTGGGCGGGTTATGCGCTTGAGTTAAATTTGATTTGGTTCCCTGTGGCTATTGCCATCGGGTTATTTGTCCCAGCCTATTTTTTAGAGCAAAAGCAATACCAAGCCATGGGAACCTATACGGCCTTAGCCATCATCGCGATGAGTTTCGGATTAGCCCATTATCATAAAGGTTCGATTATTTTTGTTGGCTTGGCCGCGGTAGCCGGTTGGGCTTATGGCTACACCTATTTGAAAACGAAAAATGTATTCTATGCAGCGCTGGTACACACACTGGTCAACTTCTCCGAGTTCCTATTCAAACTTCATGAAATAAAGTAAAAAAAATAGGTAAGAAAATTAAGTAAGAGGTATTAGGTAATAGGTAAAATTAGGTAAGAGGTAATAGGTAGTAAGGATTATTTAAAGTAAATTTTTTAACTATTACCTCTTACCTAATACTTATTACCTTTTACCTAATACCTATTAATGCGAATTAAGGGTTAAAAAATCAGATTAATAAAAGCTGCGGCTAATTTTCCAAAGACATGAATTTTCAAACCATTTGAAGATCGAACTTTGCTCGCTCTTTGAATATCTGTTTTTGTGATTAGCCAATTAAATAATGATTCAATGGGTTGTCTAATTGCTGAGACTGCTTTTGAAAATATTCGGTTAAAAGCGGCATCAAATTGTTTTAAGTTATCAGGCTGATTTTTTATTGCTTTAATAGGAGTCAACATTTCAATATTGTTCATCAATTTTTGATTTCTAAAATATTCTTTATTGGTGTAAATTTTATCCCCATAAAAATTCCTATTTCGAATGTGGCTCCAAAATTGTTTATAAACATTCAAGTCGCTTTCTGATGCTTTTGTGATTATAAAACTCTCCGGATGCGGCATATGACCTTTATTTTGGTAGCATAAGGCATGAAGCTTTATGCCATGGTAGTATAAATTTTTTGTCGAGTTATAACTCTTGTCTGTTAATTCTGTGGCTACTTTCCCTGGTCTTTTACCTGAACTAGTGATGATGGGCATTGAATCCAGTAAGCTAATTTCACTAGAAATAGAGGCTGGCGCCAACTCATTAATTAAGCTGTTTAGCAAGAGACTGAATACATCAACCAAACGATTTAACCGAGTGTTAAAAGCAACATACGAAGGTAGCTTAGGAAACCAATCTGAATAATAATTTAACGTAAAACGGTGCATTTGAGAAATGGAATATTTATGTTCAGAACAAATACAAAATAAATAAATCGTTATAATTTCTTGATCACTAAATTCTGGGGAATGATTGTTAGAAAACCTTTGGCATTGATATTGTAATTCTGATTCAAATTTATCGCAAACAAATAGATAAATTTTCACTAGTTTTGATTGAGTGTCCTGGTTAATGATGTGTACTTATTTGTGTTTGGTATCACTATAAATATACTGATTATCAGGCACTTAACCTATTTTAAAGCCCATTATTATCCCTTGTTTTGCTATTTTTTTTGTTAGTTTTAAACTATTTTTTTTTGGGGTTTTAACCCTTAATTCGCATTATTACTTAATGCCTATTACCTAATTTTACCTGATACCTATTACCTAATTTTACCTATTACCTAAATTAGGCGCGGGGTAAACCCGTCCCCTACAAAACCTCCTTGGTATTCGTTGTAAACACGCGGGTGCTTACAGTATAGCTTCCACCGTTAGGGTCTTTATACTTTAAATCCATATAGAAGGCTTGAAAACCTTTTTTGGCATATGGAATGGTATATTTAACCGTTGAGCCCACAGGTTTTACTCGGCGTGTCAACCATAAATTATTGCGAAAATCGCGATCCGCTGAAGTTGTGCCCCAAATAGCGGCATCTTGTAAATCGCCAGGGGCAGCATTCACAGTCAGTTCAAAACCTTCTTTTCCTTTAACCACATTCCAAGTACAAACAGGATATTCCTTGTCCTGCAATGTTAGGCCAAAAAAGGCACTTAACGCTTCAAGGGCTTGCTTTCCACCTCCCAAATCATGACCTGCATTGGGTACATAATGAATTAAATTTTTACCAGGAATCTTATCGTAATAATGTTTGATTGCATCAGCCGTCCAATACTCATCATTAGTCCCAATAAAAATAATTTTAGGAATCGTCATTTTATCCCGATACGAGTAAGGATCCACCATCGTAGTGATGGCTTTCCCGTCTGGGGTATCTGCACCCTGTGGAAGACCTAGTTTGACATAATCCTCGATTTGAATGCTATACTCGCCATAGGTCTCCAACTGATAGCTTGATGTTTTAGGCATGTTCAACATATCAATCACCATGGGGCCAATCGCCTTCACCCGTTTATCATCGATGGCATTGGATAACCATGTAGTCCAACCTCTTTTTGACGCACCTGAAACAACAAAATTATTAATGGTATGATTTGCCTTTTGACTTGAAAACTCTTGAATCGCGTCCATCGATCGAACAGCTGTTTTTACCATGGGAAACAATAAGGGCCAAGAATAATCTTTGTCTTGCTTAAACTGATGCAGCGTATATGAAATCAACTCGTCTTCCGTTTTCCCATCAAAAAGCGGTTGGTTCGGAACCTGCTTAATTAAAGCAACAATCGCCTTATTTTTCGAAGCAATAGCCGCTAAAATAGGCCACATTTTATCCTCCGTACTCCAATTCGGTTGTTCGTTTTTATTAGATCCCCCTGTAATAAACAACATGGCCCCGTCGTATTTCACGGTCGCAGGCACGACAATGGTCAATTGGTGACGCCAAGTAATATTATGCCACTTTTGAGATGTTAAAACTAATTGGTACGCCATGGAGCTGCCCAACTTGACAGAATCCTTAATAACCCAGGAATACGTGGTATCTCCATTGGAAATATAACTTTTTAAGGCTTTTTCTGGCGTTAATTTATTTTGAGCACTCGTTACGAAAGAACCAAAAACAACAAGTCCAACCAAGGACAAAAAGCAAAATTTTAATTTCATGATATGTATTTAAAAATAATTAAAGTTTAATTACCAAGGCTTAGATCCACCTTGCAATAACCAAGGTTTAGACCAAGCACTATTTTTACCATCAGCCTCGGTATGTATGGTCGATTCTAATTTTGACATGGCCGCTTCCGTATTTATTTTATTCAAATTACGCTCGTCTAACATGTAGTAAAAACGAACAGGCAATACTTTGCGGATAGAGGCAGGGCCAACAGT
>CAMDRO010000080.1 GCA_945906795.1 Spirosoma fluviale | reverse complement strand
GTATAGTTACCTAAGTTATTATTACCAATGATACCCCAGCTACCTCTTAACTTCAAGAATGAAACAGCAGGTAAATCTGACATAAATGCCTCATCTGAAACAACCCAACCAGCACCTACTGATGGGAAAGTACCCCAACGGTTATTAGCGCCGAAACGAGATGAACCATCACTACGTATCGCTGCATTAAATAAATACTTGCCTTTGAAGTTATAATTCAAACGAGCTAAATAAGAAGTCAATGACCATTCTTGTACGCCTGAAACAGTCGAACCTCTATTGACGTTAATTGCACCTTGAATCGTAGGAAGACGATCATCCGCATACGTATCCGCTTGAACTTGAGTAGACTCTTGACGGAAATATTGGTTTGTATAACCTCCTAATAATTCAAATTTATGATCATCCCACAAAGTCTTTGCGTAAGTAAGCGTATTCTCATTCAACCAAGACAAGTTTTCAACGTTTTGACGAATTGAAACTGCTGTGGTAGGAATAGGTACGTTAATCGCTGATGTTGCATTCGCTGGATTAAAGAAGAAAAATTTCGTTCTTAAAATCTCTCCGTTCATAGATGACTTAAATTTCAAACCTTTGATAGGCTCAATTTCGATAAATGCATTGGACAACAAATTAGTTGTTGTTGTTTCATTAATCAACTCATCAGCAGAACGTACCCAGTTGGCATATGCAAAAATATTACCTGTACTCGCTGGAAAACGGTTGAACTTAGTCAATGTCTTACCATCTGCCTCATAAATAGGCATAATAGGCCATGTATGTAATGCATTGAACAAAATACCTGTTCCACGATCACCATCTGTTCTAGGCGTATTATCATAAACCATTTGAGGAGCTACGTTGAAACCAACCGTAACCTTATCAGAAATATCATACGTTGAATTTAAACGCAATGAATAACGCTGATAATCTGTATTTCTAACCACCCCTTTTTGTTGCAATACTCCAGCCACTAATGAAGTTCTAGATTTCTCTTTATTCGAAGTGATGGATAAATTATAACTAGAGATAGGAGCATCTTTATTTAATAATGAATTATACCAATCATTATCCTTGTTTTTATATTCAGAAGGATTTTGGAATTCTACTGGAACCGGTTGTTTCGCATCTTCAAATGACTCTTTCTTAAATTGAGCAAATTCCTCTGCATTCATCATATCAAGACGTCCCTTCATCGGTACATTTTGAGTTCCTGTAAATGCATTAAAACTTACCGACATTCCAGCACCCTTACCTTTCTTCGTTGTAATCAACACAACACCATTCGCAGCACGAGAACCATAAAGTGATGTGGAAGACGCATCTTTTAAGATTGAAATATCTTCAATCTCATCTGGGTTCATGGCACCAATCGAACCTGTGATTGGAAAACCATCCACTACATATAGTGGATCAGAACCAGCCGAAACAGACAATTGACCACGAATACGAATATTCATACCCGTTCCTGGCTTTCCAGTTGTTTGGTTAATTTGAACACCCGCTAATTGGCCCTGTAATTTTTGACCAATCTGAGTAACAGGTAAATCTTTCAAATCCTTATACGATATGGTTTGTACAGCTCCAGTAATCTCTTTTTTACTTTGACTACCGTAACCCACAACAACAATCTCATTTAAGGTTTTGTTGTCTACTGTTAAAGTTACATCAATAGACTTCTGTCCTGTGTAAACAACATCAGCAGAGTTATAGCCCACGGAAGAAATCCTCAGGGTTTCATTTCTGCTCACATTAATTTTAAAATTACCCTCTCCGTCTGTAGAAGCACCACGGGAAGTACCGACAACAGAAACAGATGCGCCTATAACAGGCCCGCCATCTGATCCCTTCACTTTTCCTGAGGCTGCTTGCTGCTGCGCCATCATGGATGTGGACAGAATTAGAAATAAACCGAGGAATACTCCCCCAATCTGACTTCCAATTCGGTGTGCAATAGAATTGTTTTTCATAAAAAATGTTTTAGGTTAAATAAATTAAGTTTAGATGTGTTAAAATAAATTAATCACTTTTTAACATTACAAGTTTAATACCCATTATTTTATTAACTATCCTTATAGGCATTAGGATAGTTAAACTTTTTATCAATTTATTTAAATAAAAAATTCACAAGTCCTTTTATTTCAAAAGAGACAAATCGAATATACTTGGTATATTTATATTAAATTATTTTTAAGCTATGCAATCAACTCGAAGGTCCTTTTTGCAAATTTCTAGTTTAGGGCTAATTATTGTACCCAAGATTAATTCTAGCAATATTTTTTCATCGAAAAACACACAAGGTATTTCAGAAGTCCCTTTAATTCAAAATGAAGAGCGATTAGGCCGTATTGAAAAAGCACAAAAACTATTAAAGCAAAATAAGATGGTTGCGCTGGCGTTAGACGCGGGCACCAATATGGAATATTTTTCTGGAATTCGTTGGAATCCTTCCGAAAGGTCTATGTTGGCCATCATTCCGGCTACCGGAGAAATCACTTATATATGCCCATCTTTTGAGGAAGATCGATTTCTTGAGGTCAAAAAAATAGGTTCAACAGTTCATACCTGGGAGGAACACGAAAATCCATTCAAATTACTAATTCAAGTGCTCAAAAAGGTAGGTTTCAAACAAGGGAATATTGCTATCGAAGAACAAACGCGATTCTTTATTTCAGATGGAATCAAAAAAGCGGGCAAAGGATTTAAATTAGTCAGCGGTGATCCTATTACGATTCCTTGCCGACTGATTAAATCGAAAAATGAAATTGCCCTCATGCAGAAAGCCAATGATATCACGGCCATTGCCATTCAATATGGATTAACACTTTTATCTGAAGGAATCAGCCCCTCCTCTATTTCACAGAAAATTGCTACTAAGCATGTCGAATTAGGTGGTCAACACCGATTTGCCTCGGTAACTTTTGGGGTAGCAAGTTCTTTCCCTCACGGCAGTTCTCAAAAACAAATGCTTAAGAAAGGAGATATCGTGATGCTCGATTGCGGTTGCAGTGTAGGTGGTTACGAATCCGATATTACAAGAACGATTGTTTTTGGTCCGGCATCCGAACAGCAAATTAAAATCTGGGAACTCGAAAAAAGAGCACAAGCCGCGGGATTTGTAGCTGCTAAGCTGGGAGACCCTTGTGAAAATGTTGATTTCGCTGCACGTAAAGTCATCATCGATGCAGGCTATGGCCCAGGTTATAAATTGCCGGGACTTCCTCATCGAACCGGACACGGAATAGGAATGAACGGTCACGAATGGGGAAATATGGTTAAAGGCAACAAATTAAAACTCCAAGTGGGGATGTGTTTTAGTATTGAACCAACCATCGCCATCCCGAATGAATTTGGAGTGCGCCTTGAGGATTGTGTTTACATGACTGAAAATGGACCTAAATGGTTTTCAAACCCAAGTCCTTCCATCGACCAACCTTTTATTTACGAACTACCCTAATTTTAAATGCTGGCTTACACAGGCCGGAATATCACTCGCATAATGAGACACATAAATGAGGGTGGTTTGACTATTTGAACAGATATAGTTCAAAATTTCTTTGACCCGTTGGATTTGTTCCTCATCCAATCCTTGACATGGCTCATCCAAAATCAATAAAGGGGGATTCTTTACCAGCGCCCTGGCTAATAAAACCATTCGCTGTTCCCCCGTTGAAATTTGCTGAAACATCCGATCTGATAAATGAGAAATCCCAAAAACGTCTAAGCACAAATCAATCCGATTTTTTTGAGCTTCCGAAATTTTCTTATATACACCCAAAGTATCGAATAATCCTGATCCAACGACGTTAAAAATAGTCCCTGGCTCTCTAAAATAAACATGGAGTTCTGGACTTACATACCCTATTCGTTTTTTTATATCCCAAATACTCTCTCCAGTCCCTCGCTTTCGGTCAAATAAAATAATGTCCTGTGAATATGCCTGAGGGTTATCTGCCGTGATCAAACTTAATAAAGTAGATTTACCCGCGCCATTGGGCCCAGAAAGAGCCCAACGATCACCTGATTTTACTTCCCAAGTTATGTTGGATAAAATTACTTTTTCCCCATATTGAATCGTCACATTCCGCAGGTGAACAGCCTGTTGATGTGGTTCAAAAACCTGTGCCGATGTAATCAAATCATCCATTTTCGATCGATCAAAGGTAAATTGGCTAACCCTGCTTGCCGATTCATACCTTGTAACTGGACCCTCCCAGGTAACGCGACCATTATCCAAATAAATAACTCGATTAACGCATGCGGGCAAAGCGGCAGGAGAATTAATCAATATAAATTGAATTGAATTTTCTCGAAGCTTTTCCAAACAATTAGCTAATATCTCCCTTCCCTCCACATCAAGCCCCAAAAAAGGGTTATCCAAAATAAGCCAATCGGGATCCCTTAAAACAGATTTCACTAATTGCAAACGCTTATTTTCTCCGTTGGATAGTTGGACTAATGGCTTATCAAACAAGTGATCCAGCATAAAAAAGGCCAACCAAGCTTTGACACGAATTTCATCTTCATGGGACAATTCCTCCCGAATCGTATAAGCATCCCCAGCATCAGCAGAATTAAAGCGCTGCTGCAGGTAAAAATCCTGCATATTGCTCCGATTTTTAAACCGATGCTGCTGCTCAACTAATAAGATAGTAGGATGAGCTTGGATGGTTCTCGATTTGAAATAAACAGATCCGGTTCTAAATAATCGACCTGATAAGGCCTTAGCTAAGGTCGTTTTTCCGGAACCCACGGGCCCAACAATAGCTAAACAATCATCGTCTTTAAGTGTAAAGCTTATATCATTCAATACCTTAAGTCCTCCATAGGAAGCACTTAAGCAATCGATGACAGCTATAGATTCCGCCATTAAATGCGCTCGTCTTTTATTTTTTCTACTACCGCAGGATCTAATAAAGTAGACGTATCCCCTAAATTCGACACATCCCCTTCCGCAATTTTCCTCAAAATTCTGCGCATAATCTTACCCGATCTAGTTTTAGGTAAACCACTCACAATCTGAATTTTATCAGGCCTTGCAATGGCCCCAATCACCTTGGTCACCGTAGCCGAAATATCCTTTTTAATTTGTACCGGATCATGGCTTGCATGATCCATAATCACATAGGCATAAATTCCTTGCCCTTTGATATCATGTGGATAACCGACTACGGCAGACTCGATGACACCGGAGTGCATATTAATGGCATTTTCAACCTCAGCCGTTCCAATGCGATGACCTGAAATATTCATCACATCATCTACACGGCCGGTAATCCGATAATACCCATCCTCATCACGCAAACAACCATCTCCCGTGAAGTATAAATTTTCATAGGTGGCAAAATAAGTAGTCCGACATCTTTCATGATCGCCATAGGTAGTTCGAATCATGCCTGGCCATGGAAATTTAATACATAAATTACCTGAAACACCATTTCCAATGATCTCTTCACCCTTTTCATCCACCAAAATAGGTTGAATTCCAGGCAAAGGTAAGGTTGCATAACAAGGTTTAGTTGGCGTAATATTAGCGAATGGAGAAATCATGATTCCACCCGTTTCTGTCTGCCACCAAGTATCTACAATAGGGCAATTTCCCTTGCCAATATGCGCATGATACCAATTCCAAGCTTCCTCGTTGATCGGCTCACCCACCGATCCCAATACCTGCAAAGAACTTAAATCCTTATTTTTGACATAGTCTAAACCAAATGCCATCAATGACCGAATAGCCGTAGGTGCCGTATACAATATATTTACCTTGAATTTGTCAACAATATCCCAAAAACGACCCGCATCAGGGAAGGTTGGAATGCCATCAAACATCACACTCGTTGCACCCGAAGCTAATGGCCCATAAACAATGTAGGTGTGGCCCGTAATCCAACCGATATCCGCGGTGCAAAAATAAATTTGGCCTTTTTTATACTGGAATATATTCTGAAAAGTATAAGTTGCAAAAACCATATAACCCCCACAGGTATGAACCACGCCTTTGGGTTTGCCCGTAGAGCCTGAGGTATATAAAATAAATAATGGATCTTCCGAATCCATGGCTTCTGCCACGAACTCTGTTAAACCCAAAGATTCCATGCGCGACATCTCTTCATCATAAAAAACATCACGCCCATTTTCCATCGAAATAGCTGATTTTGAACGCTCGACCACGATAACCTTTTCCACAGAAGGACAAGTTATCAGCGCCTCATCCATGATGTTTTTTAAATTAATTTCTTTGTTACCTCGGAATGAACCATCTGCTGTAACCACAATATTACATTGTGCATCTTGAATACGATCCGAAATGGATTGGGCAGAAAAACCACCAAAAACGACTGAATGTATGGCACCTATTCGGGCGCAAGCCAAAACCGCCACTTCCAATTCAGGAACCATGGGCATATAAAGGCAAATTCGATCCCCTTTTTTTGCTCCATTCTGCTTTAACACATTTGAAAATGTACAGACTTGTTGGTGTAATTCTCGGTACGATATTTTTCTCGATGGCTCATTCGGGTCATTTGATTCCCAAATAATCGCAATATCGTCTCCATTATTTTCTACATGCCGATCTAAACAATTCTCTGTGATATTTAATTTTGCCCCTCCAAACCATTCCATTTTGGGTTCCGAAAAATTCCAATCCAACACGCGGTCCCACTTCTTTTTCCACGTAAAATGCTCGGCTATATTGGCCCAAAAAACTTCAGGATTATCGACGCTTAATTGGTACGATTGTTGGTACTCTTCAAAAGATTTTACTTGTAAATTCATTGTCAAGGCTATTTAATCATTACTTTTTGTACTCATTCTGCAAGGCATAAACCCCAAAGATACACATGCCACCGGTCAGCAAAGGCGCTAAAATAAAGGTATAAATAATGGCAGGAACGATATTGTCCATCCCTCCTTTTTCGAACAATTTTAAGGATTGTTCAAAGACCAAAAAGTATCCTGCGGCTAAGCCAAGCAAGATCCAAACTATTCCAAAAATCTGTCTTATTGCATTCATAATTAATCGTTAATTTCTTTATCTTTTCCATTGACATATAACAGTCCTATCACAAAACATACGCCGCCAATAATAATAGGATACCATAAACCCTCTAAATAAGGTTTTGAGTAAGTAATTGCCTGTCCAGCCGCAATCGCAACTTCATTCGCCGTGCTTGCCTTGGCAGCTAAATAGGTCGCCACCGCCGGAAGTAATCCTCCAAAAATTCCATTTCCAATATGATAGGGTAAGGACATGGAGGTATATCGAATAGCGGTTGGGAACATCTCGACCAGGAAAGCGGCAATCGGCCCATACACCATGGTCACATACAAAACTTGGATAAATACCAACAAAATTAAATACCAAAAACTGGAGCTACCCACATGAACGATCCTTTTTACCTCAGGCTTTTTGGGATTTTTACCAGGAAAAATCGTGGTCAAAGAAGTTTCTTCTAAAGTCAATGTAGAACCATCAGTATAAGAAAATTCCGTCTTCATCGTTTTCTTTAAATCTACACTTTTAGGTATCATATAATAGTCCGTATTAATCACCTTTGAACCTGCCACTTCTGTTTTCAGGGACACATCCGCTGTTTCATACATGGCCTGATAAATAGGCCGGTAGGTACAAATGGCTAATAACATGCCGGTCAGCATCACCGCTTTTCGGCCAATTTTATCTGATAGCCAGCCAAAAAAGATGAAAAATCCAGTGCCACCTGCCAATGAAGCGGCAATGATGTAATTACTTTGCTCAAATTCTATATTGGCTACTTTCTGAAGAAAGGAAAGTGCATAAAACTGACCTGTGTACCAAACCACTCCTTGGCCCATCGTAGCACCAAATAGGGCCAATAACACAAATTTGAAATTCAGTTTTTTGCCAAATGATTCTTTTAGTGGGTTCGCAACAATTTTCCCTTCTTGTTTTGCCTTCTCAAACATGGGCGACTCGTCCATATTTTTACGAATGAAATACGATATGCCCACCATGACAATGGATATGAGGAATGGGATACGCCAACCGAAATTTGCGAAGGCTTCTTCGCTCATCGATTTTTTAGTCGCTAGAATGACTAATAAAGAAATAAATAAGCCTAAAGAGGCCGTAGTTTGAATCCAAGCGGTTCGATACCCTCTTTTTCCCGGCTCTGAATGTTCAGCCACATACGTAGCAGCTCCCCCATATTCACCCCCCAAGGCCAAACCTTGTAATAATCTTAGAATCAAAACAAGTATAGGCGCAATAAATCCAATGGTCTCATACCCCGGAATTAATCCAATCGCAAAAGTCGAAAAACCCATGATCAATAAAGTCACCATAAAGGTATATTTACGACCAATCAAGTCCCCTAATCGGCCGAAAAACAAGGCACCAAAAGGGCGAACCACAAAACCTGCGGCAAAAGTGGCTAAAGTCGATAAAAATGCGGCTGTTGGGTTATCAGAAGGAAAAAATTTAGTGGCGATCACGACCGACAAGCTACCAAAAATATAGAAATCATACCATTCTATGAGTGTTCCGACGGAGGAGGCGGCAATAACTTTGCGAAGTTTTTTCTTGTCGACCTGTTCGGAGGATAAATTTGAATTCATATATGCTATGTTTCTCGTAATTAAATCACTTATGATGCCAAATTAAGCATTATTTCATTATTTTTAGAAAAAATTAATCTTAATGATGAAAAAACTACCTTACATATTACTCCTCATTTTAGTAAGTTTTACTTCTTGGTGTCAATCAATCCCGAGAAGTACACCTGAAGCAGAAGGAGTTTCCTCAGCAGCGATTCAAAATTTCATAGAATCCTATAAAAAAGAGAAGCACGAACTACATTCAGTCATGATCAT
>CAMDRO010000079.1 GCA_945906795.1 Spirosoma fluviale | reverse complement strand
AATGCCCAAGTTTGTCTAAATCCAAATAATTTGGCCCATTTAACAGGCTCTTGGTTCTCATCTTTTTCTTCTTTATCCGCATGGATATAATCAAATTCTTCTTTTGATAAAGACTTGTGTTTTGATGGCACCTCATAATAAAACCACCAGAATATCAACCAAACAAAACCAATAGCTCCCGTGGCGATGAAGGCCATTTCCCAACCATATGCGCCTAAAATCCAAGGTACTAAAATCGGAGCGGCAACGGCACCTATGTTGGCCCCAGAATTAAATATTCCAGTCGCCAGCGCACGTTCGTTTTTAGGAAACCATTCTGCGGTTGTTTTGATAGCAGCAGGAAAGTTACCTGCCTCACCTAAACCTAATAAACCTCTCATAAATGCAAAACTCATCGTACCCGTAGCCATAGCATGTAACATCGCTGCAATACTCCAAACGATGATGGAAATGGTATAACCTAATTTAGTTCCGATGCGATCAATGATCCCACCAAATCCTAAAAGGCTGATGGCATAAGCCGCTTGAAAGGTAATAACGATGTTAGAATAATCGGACTCTGACCAATTAAACTGATCTTCCAATACAGGTTTTAATAATCCGATAACCTGTCGATCCAGATAATTGATTGTAGTAGCGAAAAAAAGCAATGCGCAAATTCGCCAGCGATAAGTTCCTATTTTATTCATGGTTTAGAGTTTTTTGAGGCTAATGTTATAAGCCTCGGTAAATTTTGATTAAGTCTGAAATTGTATTTGAAATAGATTGATAATCTTTTTTGGCAATCAAATCTGCAGGAAATAATTGAGATCCCATCCCTACGGCTGCCGCTCCCGCCCCAAACCAAGAGGATAAACTTTCTTTGTTCGGTTCAACACCGCCGGTCACCATAATTTTGGTTTTTGGCATCGGCCCCTTGATCGCTTTAACAAATCCAGGTCCGACCACATTTCCAGGAAATATTTTTACATATTTTGCCCCCAAGATTTCCGCATTTCTAATTTCAGTCAGTGTCATGGTTCCCGGCATCCAAGGAATATCATGTTTGGCACACACTTCGCCCACTTCCGGAGTGGTAAATGGTTGCAACATAAAATCAGCGCCCATGGCGATGAATTCATTCGCTTGTTTAGCATCGTAAATCGTCCCAATACCCAAAACTAAATCGGGACACTCCTTCTCACAATAGTCGATCAACTTTGCAAAAATGGCAGGCGCTTCCGCACCGCGATTCGTAAATTCAAATACGCGAATGCCTCCATCATAACAGGCCTTTAAAACGTGTTGGGCTACCGTTAAATCTGCATTGAAAAACAATGGGACGATCGGGGTTTCCTCTATCCGACTATATACTATATTGGACGCATTTCTTGCCATAATTATCTTTTTAATCGACCCGTTAAATCACCATTCATCACGGTTTCTATCTCGTCTAAATTTGCTAAATTAATATCACCTTCAATTGTATGTTTTAATGCTGAAGCTGCTACTCCAAAAGAAAGAGATTTAGCTTCATCAAAATAAATTAAATTTCCATAAATATATCCCGCCATAAAGGCATCACCACCCCCAATTCGATCCACGATTTGGCTTATTTCAACGGTTTCCGATTTAATGGATTTGGTACCATTAAAAGAGGCGGCCGATAGTGTATTTTCAGAGGCCGAAATTTGACCTCTTTTGGTATTAATGATTTTTTTAATTCGCGGGAAACGCGCCATAATTTGCTTACAAACTGATTCCCATCCACTCTTTGTTGACTCTTCGGGAACAATGCCTAAAATATCATCCGCATCGCCTTTGCCACAAACAATGATGTCGCAACCTTCAATCAATTCAGGCATAACCTCCTGAACCGTTTTGCCATATTGCCATAAGTTTTTGCGGTAGTTGACATCGGCAGAAACCGTAATGCCCATTTCATTTGCGACAGCGATCGCATCGCGAACAGCCTGTGACGCCGACTCTGAGATGGCAGGTGAAATTCCTGTCCAGTGAAACCAACAAGCATCTTCGAAGATTTCGTGCCAATCAAAATCAGACGGATCTAAATTTGCAAAGGCAGAATCAGCGCGATCATAAGTTACTTGGATCGGGCGCATCGCAGCGCCAAATTCAACAAAATATAGGCCTAAGCGCCCTTCGCCAAATTGAATTTCTGAGGTGTCAACTCCCACACGGGCATAGTACCCAGCGGCTGCTTTCCCTAATGCATTGGCAGGAAATTTTGTAACATGTGTAGCAGGAATACCTAAATGGGCTAAACCTCCCGCGACATTGGCCTCGCCGCCACCAAAAGTGAGATTTAAACTTTGAGATTGAATTATTTTTCCATATCCCGGAGGACTGAATCGACCCATAATTTCCCCAAACGTAACGACTTTTTTCATGCTTTATTCAAAGTTAAAAAATTCAGACGCATTCGTATATGAAATGTCTTTAACTAATTGGCCTAACCACTCCATATCAGCCGGCAACTCGCCATTCTCCACATCTTGGCCCATTAAATTACAAAGGATTCTTCTAAAATACTCATGTCTAGGGAAAGAAAGGAAACTTCGTGAGTCGGTCAACATCCCCACAAAATGACTTAAAAGACCCATATTAGATAAGGTATTTATTTGTCTTTCCATGCCATCTTTTTGGTCTAAAAACCACCAACTAGACCCAAATTGCATCTTTCCTACAATGGTCCCATCCTGAAAATTACCGGTCATGGTCGCTAATAATTCATTATCGCCCGGATTTAAATTGTATAAAATAGTTTTCGCTAATTGGTTTGTGGAATCTAAATGGTTTAAAAATTTAGACAAAGGTTTCGCTTGTTCAAAATCTCCAATAGAATCAAATCCTGTATCGGGTCCCAAAGAACCCAATAAGCGCGCATTGTTATTTCTTAAGGCACCCAAATGAAACTGTTGGGTCCAACCTTTCGCATGATCTAAATGAGCAAAATAAACGAGCATCGCCGATTTAAACTGCCATTTCTCATGATCTGAAACGTTGGCTCCGGAAATTAGTTGGCCAAATATCTTCGCTATCTGCTCTTCTGTATAATCTTCTGCATAAATGTGTTCCAATCCATGATCACTTAATCTTCCGCCGCATGCATGGAAATAATCATGCCGCTCCCCAATCGCCTTTTTATAGGTAGATAAATCTTGGATACCATAGCCAACCACCTGCGCCAATGATTTAACGTAGGCATTAAATGTCGCGATATCATCCACAGCCATGGCCTTATCAGGACGGAAAGTAGGTAAGACTTTAATCGAATAGCCACTTGCTTTTATGTGTTTATGGTAGCCTAAATCATCAATAGGGTCATCGGTTGTGCATAAAACTTTCACATTCATTTTAAGCAACAAGTTCTTTACGGAGTATTCCGGCGTTTTTAATAAAGCAGCACAATGGTCATAAATTCGTTTGGCTGAAGCCGAATTTAAAACTTCAGTGACCCCAAAATACCTTTGTAATTCCAAATGAGTCCAATGGTACAACGGATTTCGCATGGTATATGGAACGGTTTCAGCCCATTTCATAAATTTTTCTTCATCACTTGCATTTCCAGTGATGTATTTCTCATCCACTCCATGCGCCCGCATGGCCCGCCATTTGTAATGGTCGCCATACAACCAGGCTTGGGTTATATTTTCAAACTGATGATCATCCGCAATTTGCTGAGGAACTAAATGATTATGGTAATCGATGATGGGCATCTCAGCCGCATATTGATGGTATAAAGTCTGGGCTGTTGGCGATTGCAACAAAAAATCTTGATCTAAAAACGCTTTCATAATTTTATGATTAACCTCAATTTAATTTCAAAACTACTTATAAATATTTAGAAACGGCGGACTCAAATCCAGGTAGGACACTTAAATCCTCTCCCCACAATGTTTTATCGGCTAAGACTTTTGTTAAATCAAAGTCCTTCCAAGCTTCATGAAAATATGCAGCATAGTCACATTGAATCGGATAGAATTCTCCATTAGAATCCCCAAAATACTTGCCATTTTCTTCCTTAACCGAATGCATAAACTGCAAATAAGCCGCAAATCCCATGCAAAATAATTCAGGTGCTTTGCCAAATATTTGATAATAATTCATCAATAAAGGCACATTTCTCATACGCATTTTGGTCGTATACTGAACCGTGATATCGATGAGTTTATGTTGGATAAATGGATTTCTAAAACGATCCAAAACAGCTCTTCCGAAGCGATCTGCTACTTTAAAATCCATTTTATAGGGAATAGCTAAGGCCAATTCACTTAGCATTAAATTCATAATTAATTTGCTTAGGTAACTATTTGCCATGACTTCTTTGACCAATCTGAAACCCAACAAATAGGACATGCCACACATGAATGTATGTGTCCCATTTAATAAGCGCAACTTCAGTTCGCGGTAAATTTCAATGTCTTCTGCGATTACCACACCTTTGTCCGTCGACGCAAATCCCAAGATTTTCTTTACTTCCGCTCCACCTTGAATCGCCCATAAACTATACACTTCTGAAATGATCATTAGGGAGTCATCATAACCCAATTGGCTTAAAATGGCTGTTGACGTAGCGGAATCTGGACTTCCAGGGACGATTCTGTCCACTAATGAGTTGCAAAAATGATTAGACTCCGTAAGCCAAGAAACAAATGAAGCTGGCAATGAATGATCTGCCGCTAAGCGTAAAACAATGCCTTTTAAAACATCCCCATTATTGATAATTAATTCGGTGGGGATGATAACCATTCCGGCGGTACTTGCACCGTCAAAATGTTGCCAACGCGCATGCAAAAATGCTAAAAGCTTTGCCGGGTAGGAGCTAGGACATGCTACTGTAATGGAGTCATTAGCCACATATTGAATGCCGACCTCCGTGGTATTTGAAAATATGATTTGCATATCAGGGCTTGTTGCGCAAACCATAATCGCATCCCATTCTTTGGAAGCGGTTAATGTTCTAGAAATAGAGGAATTGATGATGTACTCTTCTACTTCTTTCCCTTCGTCGATTCCTTTAATGCAATGGGTAAATAAGCCATCTTGTGTTTCAAATGCATCTGCATCTCCCTTGGAAGTAGATTTAACCAAGACGATCCGGCCTTTGAATTGGCCCGCACGATTTGCTTTGTCAACAAAATAATCACAAAGACCACGAAGAAGAACTCCGGTACCAAATTGTAATATTTTTTCAGGATAATCGAATACTTCTGCTTTTGGAAGTGCGATGGATGTTTTGGTGCTGATATCACCCGAATGAATCAAAGATTTATTTAAAATCGGCATGGCCATAAGGTAAATGGGAAATATGAATTGCTTTATCCTTGTTAAAGCGTATTTGAGGTAATCTTTACCTATAAATTAACAAAAAAATAAAGCTTTTTGATGAAATAAAAACCTAAAACGTTTAAGCCTCACCTATTGGCCCATTATAATTCATCGGAAATTGGTACCCTGAATCTTCGCCTTCTTTCATGATGGCCCCATGATTCTCTTCGAATTTTTGAATATTTTCCTGCAAGGCTAACATGAGTCGGTAGGCATGATCAGGTGTCATGACCACACGAGATTTTACTTTTGCTTTTGGAATTCCAGGTAATATCCGTATAAAGTCGATGACAAATTCAGAGGGAGAATGAGCGATGAGCGCTAGATTTACATAGGAACCCTCCGCCATTTCTTCGGGTAATTCTATGTTTAATTGGTTTTCTTCTTGTGGATTTTCCATGTCAAATAATAGGTTTAAAAAATAAACCCCCGAACTTATTAAAAGCCGGGGGTCTATTCAAATAAATCGTCAATTAGTTTTCAACAGAAGCGCGATATGCTTCGGTAGCTGCTTCTGTTTCAGCCGCTACTTTTTTCGCTTCTAATTGCCTTAATTCATCTACCGATGTAACTAAGATGTCTTTGTAACGACGAAGACCCGTTCCTGCAGGGATTAAATGTCCTACAATTACGTTCTCTTTCAATCCATCTAAGGTATCTACTTTTGCACGAATCGAAGCCTCAGAAAGTACTTTCGTAGTTTCTTGGAACGATGCCGCTGAGATAAATGATTCTGTTCCTAAGGACGCTTGAGTGATACCTTGCAAGTTAGCAGATGATACCGCCGCAGCTGCATCACGTACCTTCATGATTTTCATATCACGGCGTTTTAGAGATGAATTCTCATCACGTAATGCACGCGCTGATAAAATCATTCCCGGCTTATATTTTTCAGAATCACCCGATTCCAAAATGACTTTCTTATCTAAGATCAAATCATTTTCCTCGCGGAATACGAAACGATCTACATTTTGTCCTTGTAAGAATTGGGTATCCCCTGGTTCTAAAATCTCAACTTTTTGCATCATTTGACGTACAATACATTCAATATGCTTATCATTGATTTTTACCCCCTGTAGACGATACACATCTTGGATTTCATTCACTAAATATTCCTGAACGGCTGTTGGCCCTTTAATTTTCAAGATATCGGAAGGAGTAATCGCCCCATCAGAAAGTGGTGTTCCCGCACGAACGAAGTCATTGTTTTGTACCAAAATGAATCGAGTCAATGGCACTAAATAATGACGCTCAGTTCCTTCTTTTGGCGTTACGATAATTTCACGGTTACCACGTTTGATGATACCGTATGAAATTACACCGTCAATTTCAGAAACAACCGCTGGGTTAGATGGGTTACGCGCCTCAAATAATTCCGTTACACGAGGAAGACCTCCTGTAATGTCACGCGTTTTACCTGCCGCACGAGGAATTTTAGCGATAATTTGACCCGCCTTAATTTTATCCCCAACATTAATGGCTAAACGCGCTCCTACCGGTACGTTATAAACTAAATTTTCTTTGCCTTTCGATACAACAAGCACTGATGGGTTTTTAGTCTTATCCTTAGATTCAATAATCACCTTCTCGCGCATACCTGTTTGCTCATCCGCCTCTTCTTTGTAGGTATTGTTTTCCTCAATAGCTTCAAATTCAACTTTACCTTCAGCCTCAGAAAGAATCACCGCATTGTATGGATCCCAAGCACAAATCTCGTCTCCCTTCTTAACCATTTGGCCTTCCTTAACGCGTAAGAATGAACCATAAGGAATATTAGAAGAAATTAATATTTGCTTATTTGCTGGATTTAAGATTTGAATCTCACCTGAACGACCCATGACAATTTCTACTGGATTTCCTTCCGCGTCTGTCGAGCTAACCGAACGAACTTCTTCAAAATTCAAAACTCCTTCAAATTTAGCCTTAACGCTCGCATCTAAGGAAACGTTTTGAGCGGTACCACCGACGTGGAATGTACGTAATGTCAACTGTGTTCCTGGCTCGCCAATGGACTGAGATGCAATTACACCGACAGCCTCACCTAAATTAACCATGGCCGCCGTAGCTAAGTTACGTCCGTAACATTTAGCGCAAACCCCACTTCTCGTTTCACAGGTTAGTACCGAACGAATTTCAACAGATTCAATCGAAGTTTCATCAATGTGATTTGCCACTATTTCAGTGATTTCGTCTCCTGAAGCAACAATCAATTCTCCTGAAAGAGGATCATACACATCATGAATCGAAACACGACCTAAAATACGCTCAGATAATGGCTCGATGATTTCCTCATTATCTTTTAATGGGAATACCTCGATACCACGTAACGTACCACAATCATCTTCATTCACAATCACATCTTGAGCCACATCATGTAAACGACGAGTCAAGTAACCAGCATCCGCAGTTTTTAGAGCAGTATCTGCCAAACCTTTACGAGCACCGTGTGTTGAAATAAAGTATTCTAATACGTCAAGACCTTCCTTAAAGTTGGAAAGGATTGGGTTTTCAATGATCTCGCCAATCGAACCTTGTAAGTTCTTTTGAGGTTTTGCCATCAAACCACGCATACCTCCTAATTGACGAATCTGCTCACGAGAACCACGAGCTCCCGAGTGCATCATCATGTAGATGGCGTTAAATCCTTGGTTATCCTCCTCCATTTGCTTCATTAACGTCTCCGTGATCTTCGAGTTAACTTTAGTCCAAATGTCAATAACGGCATTATAACGCTCGTTATCTGTGATTAAACCCATTAAATAGTTATCCCAAACCGCTTGAACATCTGCCTGCGCCTTCTTCACTAAGGAAGCTTTTTCAGCAGGAATTTGAACATCACCTATCCCCATCGATAAACCACCATGGAAGGCTTGTTGGAATCCTAATTCTTTAATATCGTCCAAGAACTGTGCCGTACGAGCCATTCCGCAAATCTTATGAACTTGTGAAATGATTTGTTGCAATTTCTTCTTGGTCAATAATTCATTGATATATCCTACGGCTTCCGGAACACACAAGTTGAACAATACTCGGCCAGCGACAGTTTCCACCATCTCTTGCGTTAAGGTACCATCATCTTTACGTACTGTAGCTTTCACTACAATGTTCGCATGCTTAGATAATTTCTTTTCATTTAAGGCGATAACAACCTCCTCAAAGCCATAGAAACGAGATCCTTCTCCGTCCACTTTATGTTCTGGAGTAGACTTACGTCCTTTTGTTACGTAATATAATCCCAAAACCATGTCTTGTGAAGGTACCGTAATAGGGGCTCCATTCGCAGGGTTCAAGATATTATGAGATGCAAGCATCAACAAAGAGGCTTCCAAAATCGCTTCGTGTCCCAATGGAACGTGAACCGCCATCTGGTCACCGTCAAAGTCAGCATTAAATGCCGTACATGTCAATGGATGTAATTGGATCGCTTTTCCTTCAATTAACTTCGGTTGGAATGCTTGAATACCCAAACGGTGTAACGTAGGAGCACGGTTTAAAAGTACCGGATGTCCTTTCATCACATTTTCCAAAATATCCCAAACGACAGGATCTTTGCGATCAACTATTTTCTTCGCAGACTTAACCGTTTTCACGATTCCTCGCTCGATCAACTTACGAATGACAAATGGCTTGAATAACTCAGCCGCCATATCTTTCGGAAGACCACACTCGTGCATTTTCAATTCTGGTCCTACGACAATGACCGAACGACCTGAATAATCGACACGCTTACCTAATAAGTTTTGACGGAAACGACCTTGCTTTCCTTTCAACATATCAGAAAGAGATTTCAAGGCACGGTTACCCTCAGAACGAACCGCATTTACTTTACGTGAGTTGTCAAATAAACTGTCGACAGCCTCTTGTAACATACGTTTCTCATTACGCAAGATTACCTCCGGCGCTTTGATTTCGATCAAACGCTTCAAACGGTTGTTGCGGATAATCACACGACGGTATAAATCATTTAAGTCAGATGTCGCAAAACGACCTCCATCC
>CAMDRO010000078.1 GCA_945906795.1 Spirosoma fluviale | reverse complement strand
GAATCCATTCCTGCATAGGAATAATGTCTAAATTGGCATTCATAATACTTCTTACGTTTTCAGGCAGCTTTCGCCTGTGATTTATGATTATTTATTTAATATGATACGAATATCGGTCAATATAAACTCTTATATTTGCAAGCAATTTTGTACTAAATGACCCAAAATCTTCATCAATCGAATTGAAAAAGCTTTCCTTTAAGGACACCCACATAGCCTTTGCCTCCAAAAATAATTTCGAACTACAAAAAGCCTATTGGATTTTTGCTATAATGAATCAAAATTGGATTGTAAAGTTAGGCACTTTTTTCATCAAATTGTTCCTTTTTCTTCATTTTCCAATCAAAAAACTCATAAAAACCACGATATTCCAACAATTCTGTGGAGGAGAATCTATTGATGATTGTGAAAAGACGATTCAAGGACTTAATCAAGTTTCCATTGGAACCATACTCGATTATTCGGTGGAGGGCGAAGAGAATGAAAAATCATTTCAAAAAACTAAAAATGAAATTCTGAAAACAATCGAGAAGGCACATCAAAATCATTCTATCCCTTTTGCTGTTTTCAAGGTCACGGGGATCTTCAGCTCAGAACTAATGGAACAATTTCAAATAGGTCCATTAGACGAGAATGATGAGCTATCATTCGCATCAAGCAAAGAATATTTAATTGAAATTTGTCAAAAAGCGTTTGACCTACAAGTAAAACTTTTCATCGATGGGGAAGAAAGTTGGATTCAAAATTCCATCGACCTACTCGCGTATGAGATGATGGAAAAATTCAATAAAAATGAGGTTATTATTTATAACACATTTCAAATGTATCGGGTAGATATGTTTGGTAATTTAACGAATGCCATTAAGTCGGCCCAAGACCAATCTTATTTCTTAGGGGTCAAATTAGTCCGAGGAGCCTATTTAGAAAAAGAGCGCCAACGCTCCCACGAGGAAAACTATTCAGAGCCTTTACATAAAAACAAGCAGGATACAGATCGTGATTTTAATGCGGCTGTAGATTTATGCTTAGAAAACCTAGAAAGGGTATATTTCTGCGTAGGGACACATAATGAAGAAAGTTGTATTCTTTTATGTGACAAGATGAAAAAATTAGGCATATCAACCAATCATAAGCAAATTCACTTTGCACAGTTGTTAGGCATGTCCGACAATATCAGTTATAATTTGGCTCATTTCGGATACAATGTGGCCAAATATGTTCCCTACGGCCCTGTTGAATCAGTGATGCCCTATTTGTTTAGACGCGCCGAAGAGAACAGCTCAATTGCGGGACAAACATCGAGGGAATTTGCCCTAATTAAAAAAGAAGTGAACAGAAGAAAGTTATTATGAAACATTTTAGATATTTCTTTTTGAGTTTAGCCGTGATTTTATTGGATCAAGGAATTAAGATGGCCGTGCATTTTTACATGGAACCGGGTTATTTTGGCCAAATCGAACTCATCGGCCCCTTGTTTAAATTGCATTATACCTTAAATCCAGGTATGGCCTTTGGGATCCAACTAGGTTCCATTTATGGGAAATTATTGCTAACAAGCTTTAGAATCGTTGCGATGTTTGGCATTGGCTATTATTTATATTCATTGACCAAAAAAGACAGCCCTATGGGTCTATTAATTTGTGTATCACTCATTTTGGGTGGTGCGATTGGCAATTTAATTGATTCAGTTTTCTATGGCGTCTTATTAGGAAATGCTCCCTATGGAGCACCTATGAATTGGTTTCATGGTCAGGTAATCGACATGTTCTTTTTTGATGTTTGGGAGGGCATTCTGCCTACCTGGGTGCCGCTCTGGGGAGGATCTTATTACTCGACACCTATTTTCAATTTTGCAGATGCAACCATATTTTGCGGAGTTGTAGCCATCATCATTTTTCAAAACAAATTTTTTGAAGCAAATAAACCTATTCAATAAAAAAAATAGACACAATTTCTTGCGTCTATTTTTTGTTAAAATGACATCGATCAATCGATCGAATGATCAAATATTAAAATTTATTTCTTGGGAGCCGCTGGCTTTGCAGCAGCAGGGGCAGCAGCAGGCTTAGCAGCCGCTGGAGCAGCAGCCGTTGGAGCTGCAGAAACTGGCTTAGGCGTAATGCCCATTTTCTTTAAAACTAGATCTGAAATAGCAGCTTCCGTTGGGTAATGCAATAAAATAGGCGCCGTTCCCATACCTGCATCATAATTAAATACGTGTGTATACGCATTTTCATTCGCTACTGCATGCATGTTTTCCTCAATTTTTTTCAACAAAGGTTGCAATAATTGAGCCTGCTTTTTTTGTAAAGAAGACTGAGAATTTGTTTGAAACTCTTGAATAGAAGTCTGCAAGTTTTGTAATTCCTTCTCTTTATCTTGTTTGATAATATCGGGAGTTTTGGCATCCGCATTTAACTTTTCAAAAGCGGCTAACTTATCTTGAAATTCCTTCACTTTTCCTTGGTAAAGCGTCTCATACTGCTTTTGAGTATTTTTTAAATCTTCCTCCACTTGTTTTGCCTCAGGCATTTGGCTTAAAATATAATCAGCATTGATAAATCCGATTTTAACTTGTGCCTTTAATGGTAATGTTGCCATACCGAACATTAGGCCTATGGCCAATAAAAATTTGTTTTTCATACGTTGTTTTCTATTTATTAATTGTAAAATTAGGAATGTTTATGTTAATATAATGGGTTAATGTTTATTTTTTCAAATTAGGATCCAATTCTAATCCCAATTCCTCCAACACATAATCCGAATAATCATGTACAGGATTCGTATAAATTAAAGCTAAACCGTCATTTGCCTTGTCAAACAAGAAATCTAATCTTTTTTGTCTCACCACTTTTTCTACCGCTTTGGAAACTTCATCCAATATAGGTTTTAAAGCATTTTTCTTAGCTTTAAACAATTCACCCTCGGCGCCAAAAACAGAGTTTTGAAACAATTTGGCCTCTTGATCCTTCAATTTAATTTGCTGAAGGCGTTGTTGGCGTAAATCCTCGGTCAACAACAACTCTTCTAATTTAAAAGCGCGCTCAAGCACGTTAACTTCATCCTTTTTAGCCTCGATTTCTTTGATCCATTGCTTGGTCATCTCATCCATTTTTACCTGTACTTTTTGATATTCAGGCATTTTAGAAGTAATGAACTCGGTATCGATATAGCCAAATTTTTGAGCAAAACAGCTAGGGCCATACAAACTTAAACCCAACAAGAAAAAAAACAATTTTTTCATTGGTTCTATTAATTTGATTATCTGATTTGTTGGCCTATGGAGAACGTAAATGCCTGTCGGCCGAAATCTGAATCGCCTGGTCGTGGCTTGTCAAATCCAAATCCATAATCAATTCCAATCATTCCAAAAGCTGGCATAAAAATACGTGCACCAAATCCGGCTGCTTTATACAGATTAAAGGGGTTGTATTCCTTTAAGCTTGAGAAGTTATTTCCACCCTCCGCAAAACCTAATACAAATATCGTGGCCGAAGGATTCAAAGAAACAGGATAACGTACTTCCATGACAAACTTGTTATAAGCTACTCCTCCATTTCCATAAGATCCGGACGGTCCGATTACTCGGTCTTTATATCCTCTTAAACCCACTATATCACGATTAAAGGAGAAACCTTGAACCATTCCAGAACCTCCTAAATCAAAACGCTCAAATCGCGTGGTTTCCCGGCCTCCATATGAACCTAAAAATCCTAGGTGAGCGCGGGTATGTAAGACGAATTTGCCTACCAGCGGACTAAACCAACTTGCATCCAACATCCATTTATGGTATTCAATTAATGAGCCGGATTCGTTGGCCCCAAACAATGAAAAAGGAGGTGTAAGGGAGCCTGTTAAAGAAAAGCTAGATCCCATTCGAGCAAAAGTAGGATTATCAATACTATTTCGCGAGAAATTAGTCATGAACGTAATCGAAGTCGAAATACCCTGAGGATAGGCCCAGGTATAATATCGATCTACATCAAATTGAGAAAAAGCCAGAGAATGACTCAAAGAAAAATAATCATCTGGCCACTTCAATCGCTTACCCAAACTGAACGTAACGCTGTTTACATTAAAGTGAGCATCTAACAAGGAATCTGGCACTGAATAATTACTCATTCCCCCATAGCCGCCATATCCACCGCCACCATAGCCGCCACCATAACCTCCACCGTAGCCTCCTCCATATCCTCCTCCAAATCCACCACCGCCATAACCACCGCCATAACCTCCGCCGTTGCCATATCCGCCAACACCCCCGCCGGTCGCTCTGAACTGATAAGGATATGAAACACTTCTATTGAGAGCAATTGAGAATGAATTAGGTTTCTTTCCACCCAACCACGGTTCGGTAAAAGTCAAGGAGTAATTTTGGAAGGCCGCTCCATTCGCTTGAAAACGTATAGATAGCTTTTGACCATCCCCCGCAGGCAAAGGTCGCCAAGCGGATAAATTAGTTATATTTTTAGCTGAAAAATTATTAAAAACCACCCCTAGAGTTCCCACAAAACCGATGTATCCACCCCAACCCCCAGATAATTCTATTTGGTCTGAAGGCTTCTCCTCCACATTATACTCAATATCCACTGTTCCATCAGGACGCGGCATCGGATTAGGTGATATTTTTTCAGGGTTAAAATAACCAATCGTCGAAAGCTCTCGCACCGTACGAATAATAGCCGACTTATTAAACTTCTGTCCCGGCAAGGTCCGAATCTCACGCATCACCACATGATCAGATGTTTTAGTATTCCCATTCAAAATAACCTTATTAATCGTAGCTTGCTTTCCTTCCGAAATACGAATGGTCAAATCAATCGAATCTCCCTCAATCGCCGTCTCAATCGGCTCTGCATTATAATATAAATATCCATTATCCATGTAGACCGAACTTAAATCCTCACCCGGATTTTGACTCATTTTCTTGTCTAATTCCTCCGTATTGTAAATATCTCCCTTCTTGATTCCTATCACATCTCTCAACACAGAATCTGGATAAATGTAATTCCCTTCGAAGCGAATACTTCGGTAATAATATTTTTTTCCTTGTGTTAAATTAATGGTCAAATTGATGGATTCATTATCAAAACGCGCAATCGAATCCGACTTAATTTGAAAATCTCGGTAGCCTAATTTATTCATGGCGGCCAACAATTTTTCCTTGTCCTCATCCCACTTTTTAGGCACAAATTTGGAAGGTTTAAAGATCCGACCAAACCTTCTTTCCTTCGTATTTTTAATTTTTCGCAAAATCAAATTACGTGCATCTGGTTCAATTCCAGTTAAAAATATCTTATTCACTTTTACTTTCTCCCCCTTGACGACGTTGACCGTCAAGGTAGCATTATTTCCACGCAAGGTATCCGTCTTAATCACCGACTTCGTCTTGATGTTTAATCGGCCCTTTTCCTGATAAAATTTACGAATGGCCAGCTCTAAATTCTTACGAAGTGTTTCGGTAATGATCTTGCCCTTGTAGGTTTTGACTTTTTCATTTAAACTCTCCTGCTCCCCTTTTCTCACCCCCGTATATTGAATGGCATATAGCCTAGGGCGTTCCTTCAAAATAATGCTTAGCCAAATTTTAGTTCCCTCTGTTTTGGTGGCATAAATCTCCACTTCCTCCAAAATTCCTTGATCCATGATCTTGCGAATCGCTGAGGCAATCATGTCCCCAGGTACCTTAATTTTGTCACCCACCTGTAAACCTGAGATGTTAATCATGGAATTTCCATCGTAAAATTGAGAACCCGAAACCGTGATTTCAGCAATCTCATACTCCATAGGTGTGGCATAAGAAAAAGTCGGCTCGGCAACCGTGGGACTAGTCGAAAACAACCTCCCTCCTAAAACTTGTGCTTGGGATACCCTCGGAACAGAAAATATACTCAAAAGGAAGAATAACAGAAATAACCGATATTTCTTTACCTGGTTGATTGCTTGTAAATACACTATATTTTTCATAAATGAGCCTTAACCCTCGCTTTTAACTTGTTCACTTGTTTTACCAAACCTCCGCTCCCGCATTTGAAAATCCACAATCGCTTGATGCAAATGAAGTTTTCTGAAATCTGGCCAATATAAATCTTCAAAAATATACAATTCCGCATAGGCTAATTGCCACAGCATAAAATTACTTATCCGATGATCGCCACCGGTACGAATCAGTAAATCTGGATCTGGCATCCCTGCCGTCGATAAATGAGCGGCCAATACATCTGCATCAATCTCCGAACCGTTCAACTCACCAGCTGATACTTTTTTGGCCAAAGCTTGAGTAGCCTGCACCAAATCCCATTTTCCTGAATACGAAAGTGCCAACACTAAGGTCAATCCCGTATTTTCAGCCGTCTGGTCGATTGCCAACTGCAACTCTCTTTGAGAATTGGCCGGCATCGAAGCGATGTCTCCTATCGCTTTTAAACGTACTTGATTCTTCATCATGGTAGGCAATTCATCATGAATCGTACCGATTAATAAACTCATCAACGCCTTCACTTCCGATTGCGGACGATTCCAATTCTCCGTAGAGAATGCATACAGTGTCAAATAATCAACACCCAATTCCCCACAACCCTCGATCGTTTCCCGAACCGCAGAAATCGCATTGCGATGTCCAAAAATCCGATCTTTAAATCCTTGCTGTTTGGCCCAACGACCATTCCCATCCATAATGACAGCGATATGTGCTGGCAAATTGTTTAAGTCAATGGCATCTTTTATATTTTGGTCCACAGTAAATGGTAATTCAAGCTATCAAATAAGAGGCAAAGGTAGCTAATTCACAACCTTATTCAAAGTAATTATTCGCTTATTCCTGAGGGCAAAAGATGGAAATAATCGAATAGGTAAACATCAACGAAGAATTTAAAAACTGATCGCCCTGGGAAAAAGAAATTTTATCAGTTGGCCCTCCATAGGAAGGCATTCCGTCGATGACATCCGTCAAAACTTTACTCGATCCAAACTCAAACTGTACTCCCCAAGCTGGATTAATTTGATACTTCACTCCTAGCCCATACGGAATAGAAAAAGTGAAAAAAGTCATCGGATTAGGAATCGAACCTGATGGGCTCACAAACATCCCAGAAACTCCTCCATATAAATAAGGAGTCCAATTTTTGATCTTCCGATTGCTTTGATAATCCAGAAAATTATATTCACTTATTAATGAAAAGTCGATCAAAGGACTAGAAAAAGTATTAGTCGAATAGCCAATAAAGGGCAATGGATTTAGACTTCCATCTCCTTGCAAGGATGAAAAATTAAATTTAGCCCGATACGCAAAAGCATTTTTTTCTTGATAACGTACTTGGAAATTAACCGAAGGAGACATTTTTTTCAATTGGGCTGCATTGGGGGCCAAGTGCCAATCCAATAAATCGCCTTTATATAACACGGCTCCAGGACCCGCCGCAAATTGCCAACGCTGTCCAAAAACAAGAACAGAAATGAAGACCAATAAACTTGTGAGTAGTATTTTAGGCACAGGAATCGTTCATTAATTCGGCAAAGGCGGACAATCTATCTTATTCTTAATGTGAAAAATCAAGCGTATCTGAGTCGTAAAATACTGATCGGGACCGGTTGAATAAAGTGGTGCGGTCGTGGTAGTTGATAACGGAATCCGATTGACTAAGGTATTAGCTGCAAAGGGTTCACCACTACGGTTAAAATAAATACTAGGCGAAACTAAAACTTTGGATCTATTATCCGACACATCATCTAAAAAATCAGATAAGGAAACCCGATACCCGAAATCAAAACCCAAGTCCACTTGAGCCCCTAACTTATAACGAAAACCAAAACCGAAAGGAATGGAAATATTAACCAAAGAGTACATAGCACCTTCAATATCTTCTGTCTGTAAATCTTGCCAACTTTGCAAACTAGGTGATTCTGAAAAGCCCGCTAAACTTGGATCTTTTCTTGCTACCGGATTATGAGCAAATCCAGCCACTCCCAAATATAAGTATGGAGATAATAGAGGACGTTTAGATAAATTCTCTGCATTGCCCATCGGTTCGTAAATAGCACTCACCGAAAGCTCCTTTAGATCATTTCTAAAATGCAGATTTCTTACATAATTGCCTTCAAAAGCACCCTTAGAAGAAAAATAATTATCATCTCCAGCAATCCGAACATAGCTTACCTGAATATTTCCACTGAAATATTTGCTTAGATGACGGGTATATTGAAGTCCTACATTCCAACGCATAGTTTGGGCGCCAACTGAAAACAAACCAGCGGCAGGAACTAAATCACCCATATAATTAGACGATCCAGCTCCAAAACTAACAGAAGAATGGGGCTTAAAAGGCATTCCCTCGTAACGTTCTTTGGCATTTTGGCCCAAAAACCAAAACTGTGCCTCCGCAGAATAAACGGCTAAAATGATAAGCGCAAATGATAAGTAAACTGATCGAATCATGTAATTCCTACATTTAATATTATACCATCAAACGACAACCATTTAAAAATGTTGTACACGTTCAACCACGAAGATACAAATTATTGTTTGATCATTCGCCTACTTTGGCGCTGTCCATTAGGCCCAGACAAACTAATGATGTAAAAACCTGAACTGATTCGAGCTAGATCCGCCGTAATTTGGTAGGATCCTACCTCTCGATTGCCCTGATAAATCTCCTGAATCTCCTGACCCTGAAGATCATAAACCGCTAATTTAATTTGCATCTTTTCAAAAACCGAATATTGAATTAAAGCAAAATCAATGACCGGATTAGGTACTGAGGTGACAAGTTCCAACGAAGTGAATTCTGGCAATTGGTCTGGAGAATTCTGATAAATAGGCAGACGTTCAAAAGCTTGATTAAAAATTTGCTGCGTTTTCACCGCATCTACACCCAAGTGGTCACGTATGATGGTCGAATACACTTGGCGATAATCATAATTGAATTTCAAATCTCCATTCGCATCTAAAATTTTTAGATTAGGATTCTCCCCGATTAATCCCCCTCGAACGGTTTTACCTATAACAAACATTGGCGCAGCCGTTCCATGATCAGTTCCTTGAGTCCCATTCTGTTTCACAGTTCGGCCAAATTCAGAAAAAGTAACCACTGAAACAGAATCAGCTAAATTCATGTTTTCTAAATCGGTTTGAAATGCGGTCACCGCCTCTGAAATAGTTTTCCATAGGTTAGCGTGTTGCGTCAACTGGTTTGAGTGCGTATCAAAACCGCCAATGGTTGTCAAGAAAATAGGCGTTTGAATACCTCCCGAAATTAATTTAGAGACAATTTGTAATTGGCGCGCCAAATTACTCGAAGGATACGTAATATTAATCTTTCCCTTCGCAGCACATTCTTGAATAACTTTCGAATATTGAATAGAAGAGGTGGCTATTTGCTTCAAAAACCCCAATTCTTCCCCAGCTAAGGTGGCTGGAGGCAGGTCCGAATCTGCGGTACTTCCATTGACCAACTGGTAAAATAAATTGGGATCCTCAAAAACGGTTCCAAAGCGACCCAAATCGGACTGAAACAAAAGCGATTCGACAGAGCCCAATTGGATGGCCATCGGATGACCGGGCAAATTCATCGGATATTGAGGATATTTAATGCTTAAGTACCTTCCAGCCCAGCCTTCATCCCAAACGATATTGGCATTAGAGCCCGTGTTCCAAATATCCGTGGCACGAAAATGTGATCGATTGGGATTCGAATACCCAATGTTCTGAAGCAC
>CAMDRO010000077.1 GCA_945906795.1 Spirosoma fluviale | reverse complement strand
TTTCAGCCTTCACAGGATTATCCCAAAATGCAGGATCCAACGTGACCGTTTCTAATTCTGAAATTAAATATTTTTTGTGATCGTAGTCAAAGATACCTCCTTAAAGCCTCTATTCTGGCTTTCAGGTCATTGAACCTGTCCTTAGTCATATGTTTTTCTTCTTTATAAAGTACAAATATACCCGATTTTGTACTAAATTGCGGTCTCATTCATATAAATCAAGTAATAATATGGCGCAATCTTACGATTTGATCGTGGTAGGCTCAGGCCCAGGAGGTTATGTAGCGGCTATCCGAGCTTCTCAATTAGGTTTAAAATGTGCGGTAATCGAAAAAGAATCCTTAGGGGGAATATGCCTAAATTGGGGATGTATACCCACCAAAGCACTTTTGAAATCTGCCCAAGTTTTTGAATACATCAAACATGCATCAGACTACGGAATAACCGTTAAAGGAGCTGAAGCTGATTTCTCAAAAGTAATTTCTCGTTCTCGCGGCATAGCAGACAGCATGAGTAAAGGCGTTCAGTTTTTGATGAAAAAAAATAAAATTGACGTGATTATGGGAAGCGGGAAAGTTAAGCCCGGTAAAAAAGTAGAAGTCATTGACTCAGAAGGCAAGTCTGTCATTTACGACGGAAAATACATTATGATTGCCACAGGAGCCCGTGCACGCGCTTTGCCTAATATCCCAATCGACGGTGAAAAAGTAATCGAATACCGCAAAGCGATGACTTTGGCAAAACGTCCAGATTCGATGGTCATCATAGGCTCAGGAGCCATAGGCGTAGAATTTGCTTATGTGTATGCAGCGATGGGCACCAAAGTTACGATCGTCGAGTTTCTACCCCATGTTGTTCCAGTAGAAGACGAAGATGTTTCCAAAGAGCTCGCGAAGCAATACAAAAAAATGGGTATCGATATCTTAACGAATTCTAGTGTTGAAAAAGTAGATACCCAAGGAAAAGGTTGCAAAGTAAGTATTAAAACACCTACTGGAAATCAAGAAATATCGTGCGATATTGTTTTATCGGCAGCTGGTGTCATTTCAAACCTTGAAAACATAGGCCTTGAGGAAGTTGGCATTATTGTGGACAAAGGTAAAATCCCCGTTAATGCGTGGTATGAAACTAATATTCCAGGCTATTACGCCATCGGTGATGTAACTCCAGGTCCGGCATTAGCCCACGTAGCCACGGCTGAAGGCATTATTTGTGTAGAGAAAATCGCTGGTCACAAGACAGAAGCTTTGGATTATAGCAACATTCCGGGTTGTACCTATTGTACCCCAGAAATCGCTTCCGTGGGAATGACTGAGAAAAAAGCGATTGAAGCTGGATATGAAATTAAAGTAGGTAAATTCCCGTTTGTAGCTTCTGGTAAAGCAACAGCAGCCGGCGCTCGAGAAGGATTTGTTAAAGTAATTTATGATGCCAAATATGGTGAATTACTTGGCGCCCACATGATTGGATATAATGTAACTGAATTAATTGCCGAGGCCGTGGTGGTTAGAAAATTAGAGAGTACGGCATACGAAATCATGAAATCCATCCATCCACACCCAACGATGTCTGAGGCATTTAAAGGAGCAACGGAAGCGGCTTATGGAGAAGCAGTTGACTTATAATTGACCTGATATATAAATCAAAAGAGGAGCCAAAGCTCCTCTTTTTTTATGCCTAAAAAATCAAGCTCGATATTACAGAGATCTTACTTTGATGCTTTTGTAAGCCACTTTACTTTTGGGATCGTGCGCCTGAAGGGCGATTGTTCCACTTTTGATAAAGCGTTGTTCTTGGCCTTTGCTACGTAAAGGATTCTCTGGTTGGGTGTAATCCACAACAGTAACTCCATTTATTTTCGTTACAATTCGATTTCCCTTAACGGTCACGTTTAGGTCAAACCACTCTTCATCTTTAACAAAACGCTCAGAAGTGTCCACTATATTATATAAAGAAGCTGTTCTGCGCCAATCCGTATGCGAGTTATTCACTTGAACCTCATACCCTACTGAAGGAAAACCTACAGGTAAAAAATCGGTACACACATACAATCCTGAATTTGAACCAGGGAAAGTCATCACGGTGGCTTGAACTTCAAAATCTTTGAAATTATGATCCCCCACAGGACCATCATAAAACAAGTGACCCCGAGGACCTTCAATAATAATAGATCCATTTTCTATTCTAAAAGAAGCTGGACTTTCATTAATTTTCCAATTATTTAACGATTTCCCGTCGAACAATTCAACCCATTTTTTTCCTTGAGCTGATACTTGCAAAGTCATTAATACAAAAAATACTACAATTACATTTTTCATTATTTATTAAGTTTAGAATTGATTTATAGTTTAATACCCCATTGAGCATTCATTTTTCTCCCTAACAAAGCATTGGCAGAGGCATCATTGAATTTTTCGGATTTGGGATTCCAAGTTAATGATTTATTCAAGGCATAGGCAATATTTCCTATGTTACATACAGAGGAGGTTCTGTGGCCAATTTCCACATCACATATAGGCATCGACCGATTTCGAATAGCGTTTAAAAAATCTTTGTAATGATTGTCACTAGCATACACATGCTTCTCATTAGCTCCAATGATACGATCTTTCAACTCTGGCTTTGAAGTTTCTAGTTTCTTTCTTTGAACACGTAAAGTACCTTCAGTACCTACAAATTCAATTCCGTTATTCCACTCCCAAGGCTGATGTGTCATGGTGATGCCATTGGCATAGGTATACGTTAAAAATTCGTTGCCATTGGTTTTAGGAGCATCTATCTTTACAGGACCACTTCCATCCATGTCGAGCGCCCATTGGACTATATCAAACATGTGAGCGCCCCAATCGGTCATACCGCCACCACCAAACTCTTTGTATTTACGCCAATTTGGAAAAACATCTTTCGAAAGTGGCGGAGCTAATTCCGAATTAAAAGGAACGGCGCTATTGGGCCCCAACCACTTGTCAAAATCTAAGCCGGTTGGCATTTCTTCAGCAGCTAAATCATAGGCGATGGGCGGAGGACCCACATTCACTTTGATTGATTTCACTTCTCCTATATATCCATTGCGAATTAATTCGGCGGCTTGCCTAAATTCAGGCCAAGACCTTTGCATCGAACCTGTTTGAAAAACACGCTTATATTTTCTAGTGGCATCCACCATCGCACGGCCCTCTTTTACGGTTAATGAAAGAGGTTTTTCACAATAAATATCTTTCCCTGCCGCTGCAGCACGCACCGACATAGCCGCATGCCAATGATCTGGACTTGCAATGACCACCGCATCTACATTTTTAAGGGCTAATAATTCTCTAAAATCCTGATAGACAGCTATTTCGGAATAATTGCCCAAAGAAGGCGTTTTCGCATAAATATCTTTTACGCGATCTACAAACTGTTTAGCTTTTGCTTGATATACCTCTGAAATAGCCGTGATTCGAACTTCACCCGTACTCATAAATGAATTGGATAGGCCTTTTCCTTGTTTACCAGTACCCATGAATCCTAAGTTCATCATATCGCTAGGCGCTAAATAAAGCGATCCATCTGGGCGTTTACCCCCTAATACATGGCGTGGGACAATTAAAAACGAACCGAAGGCAAGACTAGCCTGGGCCAGGAAATCACGTCTTTTAACGGAATGGGGTAATAAATTTTTCATATTTAATAGGTTAATTATTTTGTAAAAATATGCTTTTTCTTTAAAAAACCTATTCGATGGTATCGGGTAAATTTTGAATTATTTCGATCCATTCAAAAAAAATTAAGACTATTGAAGGTAAGCCAGAAGCTTTGAATAAGTTTTGGTGGATTTTTCTGTAAAAAAAATAAGAAAATATCCAATGTCAACTAAGGGTAAATTAAAAATTAAGAGTCTTTATGAATAATGTAAATTTAAAGTAGTAATATTCGCAGATTTTATATTTTTTAAACGAGAACTATGGCCCATAAATTGCACGGCGATTTTCAAGAAAAAAAGGAATTTAAGGTTTCGTATATAGCTGAAAACCAGGAAGTAAACATTCCTGAGGTTGAAGAAAAACAAATAGATGATGAAATATTTATCAAAAAAGCACTTCAATCGAATCCTAAATATGGTTGCGAATTATTATTCAGAAAATATTATAAACCATTATGTAATCATGCCATCAGGTATGTTTATTCCAAAGAAATAGCTGAAGATTTAGTTAGTGATATGTTTTGCAAATTTTGGAAAAACGAGTCTTATATAAATATCACCTCTTCTTTTCGCTACTATTTATTTAGAAGTGTACGTAACACCGCTTTTACCTATTTACGTTCGGAATTTAATGCAGTAGAAAAATTCGATAACATCCATTTGGTCGAAGCACCCGAAAATCTTAAAGCAGATAGTATTTGTATGTATGAAGAAACATTGCACCGAGTAAAGTTGCTTGTTGATTCAATGCCACCACAATGCAAGAAAATATTTTTATTAAGTCGCTTCGAATCTAAAGGGAATAAAGAAATAGCCAAAGAGTTAAATCTTTCTTTAAAAACCATTGAAGCCCATATGGGAAAAGCGCTAGGAATAATGAGAAAAGGCCTAAAGGATTACATAACGCTTATTTTTATTTATTGGTGTTTATAGGAATCCAGATTTGAAATATATCACAATAACAGTGAAATAAGGAATGAAAACAGATGTTAATAAAATAATGGTTTTTGATTATTTCGCAAACAAGCTAACGCCATTGCAGCGAAAAAAAATTGAAAATTGGGTACAAAGCCCACAGAACGAAGAGCTTTTTTATTTATACTTAGAGGAATGGGAAAATAATAATTCTGAGTATGAGCCAGATGGAGGTGTAGCACTAGACCAATTTGTAAACTTTTTAACTACTGAAAAAAAAGAAAAAGAGTTTTCGACTTTTTATGTAGCGAAAGAAAAAAAAGTAAAATATAGGCTATTTACAATCAGAAATATAGCAGCCTCTTTAATCCTGTTAGTTATGATTGGATTATTAGTAACAAATGAATTATTCTATTTCAAAACATATAAAAATACAAATAATGAAATTCAATCTCTGACATTAGATGATGGGACTAAAGTCATATTGAATCAAAATTCATCCTTAAAAATTCATCGGTGGGGATTAACAAAAAACACAAGGGAGGTATTTCTAATAGGTGAGGCCAAATTTTTTGTAACACATACAAAAAGCAATGAGCGTTTTATCGTGAAAACCGATAAAAATTTCGAGGTGGTCGTTTTAGGAACTGAGTTTGCTGTTTCTTCTCGAATAAGGGGAGCGAAAGTTATTTTAAATAAAGGAAAAGTTCTTTTAAACTATGAAGAAGGTGAAAAAACAAAACATTTATTCATGAAACCCGGTGACTATGTTTTATTTAACAAACAAAACACGGCCAGTTTAAATACTTTTTCTGAGAAGCAATATCTGTCGATTTGGCAAGAAAAAAAGTTTGTTTTCAACAAAACTTCTTTAAAAGATGTGGCAATTATGTTGGAAGAAACGTATGGACTAAAAGTAAAGGTTTTTGGAACAGAGCTAGCTAATAGAAAATTAATGGGCTCATTTCAGGCTGAGAATTTAGATGAATTATTAAATACCATATCTGAATTATTGAGAATAAACGTAATAAGACAAAACAATGAGGTGGAACTCATTGAGAAGTAAACTATTGAAATACATCAAAATTTAACCTAAAATTACAATGAAGAGAAAGAAATCAATTACCGCAACCTATGGAATTTTACTATTCCTACTGTTTACTTGGCAGCCAAGTCACTCGCAAATTTTAGCGATGGTCCAGCAAGCTAAACAATCCGAAACTCCCAAAAATGATTCAAAAAAGGCACTAGGGTCAATTTTAGTTGACCTTGAGGGGATTTATCGGGCAAATATATTTTTTGAGCTAAATACGGTCGAAAATATATTTGTAAATCCTAAAATCATCAGTACAGGATTGAGTCTTGAGGAAAATTTGGAAAATATTTTGAAGCCATTAGGTTTAACGTATAAAAAGAATAACAAAACATCTTATACTATTACCATTGACAATATTTATAAAAAAACGAGTACTATAAATTTTACTCCGGCAATAAGCAATGAACCTGATCAAAAATTAGGGCCTCAAGTAAAAGGAAGAGTTCTTGATGAAAATGGAAGTGGCTTACCTGGTCTAAGCATCTTAATTAAGGGCACAACTCGGGGAACATCGACGGATATCAATGGCTCATTTCAATTGGAAGTCCCTACTACTGAAACTGTTTTAATTTTTAAATATTTAGGCTACGAAACCAAAGAAATAATTGTTGGCAATCAAACTAATTTAGAAATTTCTTTAAAGCCTGAAAATAAATCATTGACCGAAGTAGTGGTCACTGCATTAGGCATAAAAAAACAATCTAAAAGTGTGGGTTATGCAACGGCTACTGTAAGTACAGATGAAATGACATTAAATAGGACTGCCAATTTCATGAACGCCCTTCAGGGAAAAATGGCTGGAGTAAATATAACCCCCTTAGGTTCAGGACCTGCTGGAACAAGTAAAATCAGAATAAGGGGTCAATCTTCTTTTGGGGGAAATAACTCCCCATTAATTGTCGTGAATGGCGTACCTATAGACAATACAAATAATGGAGCAAGGGGAGATGTTTCGGAGAGAGGATCCAATAGAACATCAGATGGAGGAGATGGATTAAGCAGTATTAACCCAGATGACATCGAAGCAATGACCGTTTTAAAGGGAGCAGCCGCATCCGCATTATATGGATCTCGCGCTAAGGATGGTGTCATTATGATTACAACAAAAACTAGAAATAAAGGCAATGGAATTTCATTGGCATACAACTCTAATTTTACTTCGGAAACACCGTTAGATTATACCGATTACCAATACGAGTATGGGCAGGGCGAAAATGGAATAAGGCCGACAACCCCTTTCCCCACTTCCGGACAATGGAGTTTTGGAGAAAAATTCCAGCCTGGTATGACACAGATGTTATTTAATGGAGTCACATTGCCATATGAGCCACAAAGAAACCAAATATCCCAATTTTATAGACAAGGTTACACTTGGACAAATACCTTAACACTAACTTCAGGTGGAGAAAATGGTGGATTTAGTCTTTCCGTAGCGAATTTAGATAATCGCACAATTTTACAAAATTCAGGATATGATAGGAAAACTATAAATCTAGGATTTACTCAAACATTATCTAAAAGATTAACGATATCTGGGAATATTAATTACTCCAACGAATACAGAAAAAACCCACCTAATATTGCAGAGCAGGATTATAGCCCTGTAATTATATTTAATATGGCGAATTCAATGCCATTAAGTGCATTAGAACAATATGCGGAGGATGCGAATGGAAATGAAACCGTTTGGTCACGTTTTACAAATAGAACCAATCCATACTTTGCATTAAAAAGGTTTGATAACATTACGAATGATCGAATTTTCGGAAATCTAACGGCCAAATTCAATTTTACTGATTGGCTATTTATTCAAGGGCGATTAGGTCAAGATTATTATTCAAGAGAACAAGATTATAATTTACCCACGGGAACACAAAGACAAGTTGCTGCCCCCGCAGGATTTGTTAATGGCCAATTTGTGCAAGATTCCAGAAATGTCAGAGAGTTAAATATGGACTTTTTGTTAGGAGCTAATAAAACCTTTGGTTCTTTTGGGGTTAATTTAAATGTTGGTGGGAATCAAATGTATAGAAGAATAAGTCGTCACAATGTATTTATTCAAGATTTTTATACCCGCAATTTATATACGATTGGAAATGGAAGACAGAGGGATGCCACATATGATTTTTCTGAGCGCCAAGTGAATTCCCTATACGGTTCGGCAGAAGTCTCTTATAAAGATTATTTATTCTTAAGTGGGACCGTTAGAAATGACTGGTTCTCAACATTATCCCCGGAAAATCGCAGTATCCTTTATCCATCGGTTACGACAAGTTTTGTGTTTTCGCAAGCATTTGCAAGTGCTCTTCCAGATTGGATAACTTTTGGAAAAATCAGAGCGGCATATGCGGAGGTGGGAAGTGATACCGATGTTTCGCCCTATGCAAACAATCTGTTTTATGGGATAAATGCACAGCAATTTCCTTCTCCAAGTGGTGCGTCCCAACCATTAGGCAGTATTAGTGGATCTACGGTACCTAATGCGAATTTAAGACCCATGCGAGTATCTGAAAAAGAAATTGGATTGGAGTTGAAATTATTTAATAATTCGATAGGACTAGATTTGACTTATTATGATAAACTTTCATCGGATCAAATTTTAAGAGCACAAACTTCAAATGCAGGGGGTTATTTGTCACAATTAATCAACGTGGGACAAAGCCGAAACCAAGGAGTTGAAATGCTGGTATCATTAAGTCCGATCAAATCTCAAAATTTTAATTGGAACCTAATTTTAAATGCCGCTTATAATAAAACTGAAGTATTAAACTTAGGAAGCGATGTAAGTAATAATATGATTACGGTAGGTACGGCAGATTTCTCAGGTGAACTAAGGCAGGTTGTTGGGAAGCCGATGGGTCAACTGTATGGATTTGGGTACATGCGGGATGCTGCAGGAAGACAAATATTTGATATTGGAAATGGTCGGCCACTAAGAACAACGGATCAAATAGCCTTTGGATCTGCCATTCCAGTCTGGGTGGGAGGAATAACGAATAGTTTTTCAATCTATGGAGTTGAGGTTTCATTTTTAATCGATTTCAAGTTAGGTCATAAAATGATTTCAGGGACAAACCATAATGCTTGGAGGCATGGTTTATCAAAGGAAACACTCATAGGAAGAGATGTAAATTATGTCATTGGGGATGGAGTGAATCTGAATGGACAGGTTAATGCGACTAAATCAGGTGTTCAAGCTTATTATGAAACCGTACGCTCCCAAAACATTGCTGAACAATTTGTGTTTGACGCGGGATATTGGCAATTACGCCAAATTATGATTGGATATGATTTGTCTAAATTTCTATCTAAAAAAACTCCATTCATCAAAGGACTTAGAATAAATGCGGTGGCAAACAATGTGGCTGTTATACAAAAATGGGTCCCTAATATACATCCTGAGCAATTTGGTTTCCCTTCTGATAATTTAGTTGGCTTAGAAGCTACAGGTTTACCCATCACAAGAAATATCGGTTTTAACCTTAATTTGAAATTTTAAATCGACACATTCTTAAAAAAAATCAATATATAAACTTCAATAAAATGAAAAATATACTAATTAGTTCTCTGATTCTCCTAGCCTCGATCGGCTTAGGAAGTTGTGATAAAGGCTTTGATAAAATGAATGTTAATCCAATAGCACTTACTGCTGTGGAGCCTGCTTATCAATTAAATACCACGATTGTTAATACGGCACCTAGTTACGGGAATTTAAGCTATGAAACGACCATAGTAAAACAAATGATTACTCCGTTTAGTGGGCAAGGATCTGCTGCCAACTTTAATCAAGATAATAGGTCGGTAGCATCTGGAAATTGGAATTCATTATACCAAAATAACATCAAAGAGTTAACCGACGTAATCGTAAAAACAAAAGATCTTCCAGCAAAATCCAATCTTTATAATATGGCCAGAATTTGGAAAGCCTATTCATTTATGATCTTAACGGATACTTATGGCGACATTCCCTATTCACAAGCAGGCAAAAATTATTTAGAAGGTATTAGTGCTCCTATTTACGATACTCAAGAATCTGTTTATTCAGCTATTTTAACTGAATTGGAATCTGCGTCTGCGGCACTCGATGCAACAAAAGCAAAAGTAAGTACTGACTTGTTATATGATGGTGATGTGACAAAATGGAAAAGATTTGGATTCTCTTTATTGTTAAGAGCTTCTATGCGGTTGTCAAAAGTCAATCCTGCGAAATCTGCTGAATACGTTGCGAAAGCAGTAGCTGGAGGTCTTATGCAGTCAAATGCCGATAATGCCATCATACGCCATAATGCAAGCTTTTCGAATCCCATTGGTTCCCAACTAAATGGAGGCCAGTCAGCATTTTTTTACTTGGCTGAAGATTTTGTCGAATTTTTAAAGAAAGCAAATGATCCTAGATTAGAAGCTATAGCAGTTAGATATGTCGGCGCAACCAGTGGAGCCCAACAAATTGAATCCAGGGCAAATAGAACTAAAGATGTTCAAATTGGTGCTCCGTTAGGATATGACAATACGACTATTACAGTAGCCGTTAAAGAAAAGAAATTAGCTAGTTTATGGGATTATAG
>CAMDRO010000076.1 GCA_945906795.1 Spirosoma fluviale | reverse complement strand
TTTCATTTTTTTCTTCGTCTATTCATGAATTCTTATACCGTTCAAGTTGCCAGTCAAGAACACTTTGTATTGGCCGAGTCAATCTGCCACGAAATGGCCGAGTCTGCAAAACAAAGGGGTACCGGCATAGCCAAGCGTAGCCCCGAATATCTACGCGAAAAAATGTCGGAAGGCAAAGCGATTATCGCCACTGATGATGTGGATGGTAGCTTTGTGGGATTTTGTTACATAGAAACTTGGCAACATGGTAAGTTTGTGGCCAACTCCGGGTTAATTGTAAACCCTACCTACAGGCAATATGGGGTGGCTAAAGCTGTGAAGGCTAAAGCTTTTGAATTATCCAGAGAGCGCTACCCAGAGGCCAAAATCATTGGAATTACAACTTCCTTAGCGGTAATGAAAATCAATTCCGATTTAGGCTATGAGCCTACGACATTTTCGGAACTTCCCGTGGATGATAATTTCTGGAAAGGATGTCAATCTTGTGTAAATTATGATATTTTAACTCGGACCGAACGTAAAATTTGCTTGTGCACAGGTATGATTTTTGATCCCAATGAGGGTAAGAAAACGGATGAGGAAAAAGATGAGAAGTGGATATTTTTAAAAAATATGGCCGATTTTAGCCAATTGAAAAAGTTTAAAGAGAAGTTATTAATGCCTTTCAAACCGAAAGGAAAATCAAAATAAGATGAGCAAGCCGAAAGTAATTTTAGCGTTTAGTGGGGGATTAGATACCTCTTTTTGTGTCAAATATTTAAAGGAAGATCGCGGAATGGAAGTACATTCTGCCTTAGTAGACACGGGAGGATTTTCCAAAGAGGAGTTGAAGGCCATTGAAGAAAAAGCCTATTCTTTAGGCGTTACTTCACACGTTACGCTGGATGTGGTGGAAGAATATTACCAAGATTGCATCAAGTATTTGGTGTTTGGCAACGTGCTAAAAAACAACACATATCCCCTATCGGTCAGTGCTGAGCGTGTTTTTCAGGCGACTGCTGTGGCCAAATATGCAGATAAGTTAGGTGCCAAAGCCATCGCTCACGGTAGTACTGGAGCGGGCAATGACCAAGTAAGGTTTGATGTCGTTTTCAGGATTTTGGTACCTGAATGTGAAATCATTACGCCCATTCGCGATTTGCAATTGTCCAGAGAAGATGAAATTGAATATTTGAAATCGAAGGGTGTGGTCCAAGAATGGCATAAAGCTGCCTATTCGATCAATAAAGGATTGTGGGGTACATCCGTGGGTGGAAAAGAGACCTTAACTTCAGATGGCTATTTGCCGGAAGAGGCCTGGCCGACCCAATTGACCCAAACGACTCCGGAAAAGATCTCACTTCAATTCCAACATGGGGAATTGATCGGCTTAAACGATGAAATTTATCCAAGTTCAGTGGACGCAATCAGAGAACTTAGCACCCGCGCGAGTGCCTTTGCCATCGGTAGAGACATCCATGTGGGAGATACCATCATTGGGATTAAAGGCCGTGTGGGGTTTGAGGCCCCTGCCCCATTGATCATCATTAAGGCCCATCACACCTTGGAAAAACATGTGTTGACCAAACATCAGTTGTTTTGGAAACAAAGTTTGGGTGACACCTATGGCAACTTATTACATGAAGGCCAATTTTTAGAGCCTGTAATGCGTAATTTTGAGACCTTTTTGGCCGATACCCAAAGTAGGGTGACTGGAACCGTATATGTGCAATTAAGTCCGTACCAATTTCAGGTAACGGGGATAAAATCGGAAAATGACTTGATGTCGTCCGTGTTTGGGTCTTATGGCGAAATGAATAAAGCCTGGACTGGAGATGATGTGAGAGGGTTTTCAAAAATAGTTTCAAATCAAACCATGATTCACCGGAAAGTGAATCCTCAATAAGATGGCAAAAATAGGCATTGTAGGAGCAGCAGGGTACACGGGGGGAGAACTATTGCGGATTTTGATGCATCATCCTGATGTCATCATTACCTGCGCAATGTCCAATTCGCAAGCTGGCAAATTAGTTTCAGATGTACATACCGATCTTTTGGGTTCCTGTTCTTTGGTTTTTACTAAGGACTTAACACCCGTAGATGTGCTCTTTATTTGCTCAGGCCATGGGGGATCCAAGAAATTCTTGGATAGCCATTCGATTCCTTGGCATACCAAAATCATCGATTTGAGTACCGATTTTAGGGATGAGTCTGAGGGTTTTGTGTACGGTTTGCCTGAGTTCCAAAAAGAAAAAATCAAGGAGGCGACCAAGGTCGCTAATCCAGGATGTTTTGCGACAAGTATTGAATTGGCTTTATTGCCGATGGCGGCCAAAGGCTTATTGAATCAAGACATCCATGTTTCTGCCATCACTGGCTCAACAGGTGCGGGTCAATCTTTGTCTGAAACGAGTCATTTTTCTTGGAGAAACAATAATGTGAGTGTGTATAAGACCTTTACGCATCAACATCTATCCGAGATACGCCAAACGATTTCGGCGGTGCATCCCGCTCCAAAAATCCATTTTATCCCTTACAGAGGTAATTTTTCTAGGGGTATTATGGCGAATGTGTATACTCCTTTTGAAGGGAGTCAGGAGGACGCAGAGAACATGTTTGATGCGTTTTATCAAAATTCTCCCTTTGTTTTTAGGAGCCCACAGCCGGTGGATGTGAAGCAAGTGGTGAATACAAATAAATGTTTTTTACATCTAGAGGTGCATGAAGGCCAATTATTAATCACTTCGGTGATTGACAATTTATTAAAAGGTGCTTCGGGACAAGCGGTTCAAAATATGAACTTGATGCTCGGTTGGGATGAGGACGCGGGATTAAGGTTGAAGAGTGGAAGATGGTAGGTAATAGGTAATTGTAGGGGAAGCGCTTGCCGCTTCCCAAAAAAGAAAAACAATGAAATTATTTGACGTATATCCATTGTATCCGATTGAGTTGGTGAAAGCCAAAGGGACTGCGGTTTGGGATAAAAACGGACAAGAATATGTAGATCTTTATGGGGGCCACGCGGTCATTTCCATCGGACATTCGCATCCAACCTATGTGGCTAGGATGAGCGAGCAATTAAACAATATTGGCTTTTATTCGAACTCCATCGTTATTTCGAGACAGGAAGCCTTGGCGGAAAAGCTAGGCCGAATATCTGGGTATCCAAGCTATACGCTATTCTTAACCAATTCCGGAGCTGAATCGAATGAGAACGCATTGAAATTGGCCTCCTTTCACACAGGGAGGAAAAAGGTCATTGCCTTCACAAAAGCATTTCATGGCAGAACGGCTGGAACGGTCGCTGTGACGGATAACCCGAGCATTGTGGCCCCTATTAATAGTACGGAACATGTTACTTTTTTGCCATTCAACTCATTGGATGGTTTGGAAAAAGAAATCACCGAGGAACATGCTGCAGTCATTGTGGAAGGAATTCAAGGAGTGGGCGGGATTCACGTTGCTTCAGACGCGTTTCTGAAAGCACTGAGAAAAAGATGTGATGAGACCGGGGCCCAATTGATTTTAGACTCTGTTCAATGTGGATATGGCCGTTCGGGGAAATTCTTTTCGCATCAATTTGCAGGTATCCATCCTGATATGATGACTACAGCCAAAGGCATGGGCAATGGATTTCCTATGGGTGGCGTACTAATCGCACCCCATATTCAGGCCTTTTATGGCTTATTAGGTACCACTTTTGGTGGGAATCACTTAGCCTGTGTGGCAGGAAATGTGGTATTGGATGTTATTGAGGAAGAAAATCTGGTTCAAAATGCAGAAAAAATAGGTGATTATCTATCAAAATCATTGGCGGGATTTCAAAATGTCACGGAAGTTAGAGGCCGTGGCTTGATGATAGGTATCGAATTAGATCAGCCTGTCGGCCCCGTGAGAGACGCCCTTTTATTCAAGGAACATATTTTCTGTGGCTATGCGGGGAAAAATACGCTTCGTTTATTGCCAAGTTTGGCGATGGATCAAAAAATCGCCGATCGGTTTTTGGAAAGTTTAGCAAATGTTTTGAAACCGTGATTTTCTATAATACTAAGTTGGGCAATCATATATCAATAGAAACCATTTAACTTAGTTCGATTATATCCAATTTTTCAAGACAAATCCAAGTGCAAAAACAATATACTCAAAATGTGATTGTTAAAAATACACGTGTTAAATAATAAAAAAATACACGTATAAAAAAATTTATGTATCTTTGAAAAAAGAAAATACATGAGTACCAAGCTGACACTGACCATCGAGGGAACTATCATAAAAAAGGCAAAACTATATGCAAGCAAAGAAGATAGAAGCCTTTCTGATTTGATTGAAAATTACCTTAAGGCGCTGACCATTGAAGTGAATCCACAAAAAAACGAATTAACGCCAAAAGTCAAATCATTAAAAGGATCCTTCAAACTTCCAGAAAACTTCGATTATAAAAAAGAAATTACAGATCGTCTTTCCGAAAAGTACCTATCATGATTAAGGTCCTTATAGACACAGATGTTATCTTAGATTTCTTCTTTGACAGAAAGCCTTTTTCAGATGAAGCATCCGTCATTTTAAGTTTATGTGAACAAGGCGAAATACAAGGATTCGTCACTCCTGTCCTCATCAGTAATGTTTACTACCTATTAAGAAAAACGGCCACACATGAAAAAGTGATAGCAAACCTGAAGAAACTTTTAGGTATTATCGAAATATGCAACATCGACAAAGGCGTAGTTTTACAGGCTTTGCAGTCCGAATTCAATGATTTTGAAGATGCGCTGCAAAATTTTTCTGCCCAGAACCAAACAGAAATAAAATTGATCATCACTCGGAATACAAAAGATTACAAAACAAGTCTTTTGTCTATTTTGACCCCAAATGCTTATTTAAAAGCGCTAGAACTATACAAAGACTCCCAATAATTTAAAATCAATTCCGCTTAAAACAAATTTTAAATACCATAGGACATTGGCCATCAACCCACTAAGTATTTGATTTTTAAACCTATTTTGTTTTTTGTAATTAAATTTCCCACGCACAGGGATACACAGGTTTTGGGAAAGTTTATCGCGTTTTAAAAGCGTAATTGATTTAAATGAATGAAAAAAGGTTTGCTTTTTCACTAAAAATGTGATTATTTTGCGTTTCTTTTGTTCCAAATGATTGAACAAAAAAAGAATTAAAACTATAATTATTATCAATGGCATTAATTACAAAAATTAGAGAGAAATCGGGAATTGCAGCTGCAGCTATCGCGATCAGTTTAGTGTTATTTCTGATAGGAAGTGATATTTTTCAAGGCAATTCATCCCTTTTCGGGTCGAGTAATCAAGAAGTAGGCGTTATCGCCGGCGAGAGCATCAAAGTACAAGACTTCCAGAAAAAAGTGGAGGAGGCGACGGCCAACTACACCGCGCAAACAGGAAAAGGTCCCACTGAGCAAGAAGCAACGATGATTAGAGACCAAGTTTGGAATCAATTCATCTTAGATATCGCCTATAAAAAAGAATTTGACGCATTAGGTATTAAAGTTTCCGAGGAAGAATTGATCGACATGGTGCAAGGAAATAACATCCATCCATCTGTGCGTCAGCAATTTACTAATCCTCAAACAGGACAATTCGACAAGACTTTTGTGATTCAGTTTTTGAAAAACTTGAAAACGATGCCCGTGGAGCAGCAACAAGGTTGGGCTAAGTTTGAGCTATCTTTAGCGCAAGATCGCATTCGGAATAAATACGAAAACTTAATGCGTATGTCCAATTATGTGACTCAAAATGAAGCTCAAAAAGAATATCAAACACAAAACGCGAAATTTGATGCCCGTTTTGTTTATGTTCCTTTCTTCTCCATTCCGGACTCAACCATCAAGGTGACTGATGCTCAATTAGAAGAATATTTGGCAAAACATAAAGATGAATACAAGGGCACAAACACACGCGCTATTCAATATGTCACGTTTCCAGTCGTTCCGACGAAACAAGATACGGCCGATTTTTATTCTCAAATCAAGAAGTTAGCAAAAGACTTAGCAGTCGCTCCGAATGACTCCGCTTTTGCGATGCTTAATTCAGATGTTAGAACTCCTTATTTGGTTTCTTACGCAGAAATTCCTGAGGTGGTTAAAAGCCAATTGCCTACCTTCCAAGTAGGTGGAATTTACGGTCCTTTTAAAAATGGATTAACGTATTCGATTTATAAATACGGTGGGGTAAAGAAAGATACGTTGTTTACCCTTCGTGCCAGTCATATTTTAATCGCACCGGCCAACAAATCAGATTCGGCGAAAGCGCAAGCCAAAACTCGTGCCGAAGCGGTATTAACGCAAATCAAAGGAGGCGCAAGCTTTGAAACCTTAGCTCAAATGAATGGAATGGACGGTACTGCCCAAAGTGGTGGCGACCTAGGCTATTTTAAAAACAATGGCTCGATGGCCAAAGGATTTGAAAAAGCTGTTTTTGGATTTACAGGAACGGGCCTAATGCCTGGTTTGGTTGAAACAGAATTTGGTTTTCACATCGTTAAAGTAACGGATGGCAAAACAAATACCTCATACCGTTTGGCGGCGATCAACAAATCCATTGCTTCTTCGCAAGCAACGATGGATAAGGTGTATACCCAAGCAGATGCGTTTGCCAATGCCAATGGTAATTTAGCTGCCTTTGAGATAGCCCTTAAAAGTGACAAAAGTTTAATCATGATGCGCGCAGAACGCTTAACTGAAAACGCTTCGGCAATCAATAACTTGGCCAATGCACGCGAAATCGTTCGTTGGGCTTTCGATGATAAAACAGCTGTAGGCGATGGATCAAAAAAGGTTTTCGAGCAAGAGAATCAATACATCGTTGCTTATGTAACAGGAAAAACAGAAAAAGACAATGTAAAAGTAGCTGATTTCAAATCTGAACTTTCGAACATGGTGCTTAATCAATTAAAGGGCGAGAAAATTTCAGCGAAATTAGCAGGAATTAAAGGCCCGCTCGAGCAAATTGCTCAGAAATATGGAGCAGGTGCTTTGGTTGAAACGGTTTCAGCCATATCATTATCGAATGGCATGTTGAACACGGCAGGTCCAGATGCCATCGCTTTGGGTCGTATTGCAGGTTTACAAAACGGAAAACGCTCTACGGTATTTGTGGGAGAAAATGGAGTATTCGTAGCTGAAAAAACGGGAGGTGCACCCGCACCGGCCTTGGCTGATTACTCGGCCTACAAGAATCAAATTCAATCGATGGGAACTCAGAGAGCTTCTTTTTATATCAATGAGGCCATCAAAGAAGCTTCTAAAATTGAAGACAAGCGCTATAAGTTCTATTAAGATTTAGACAGTATACTAAGAAAAAGCATTCTGTGAAGGATGCTTTTCTTGTTTGCAAGCAGGATGAAAAACAGGATTAAACCCTTTATTGGCCCACTATTGATTACGATTGGCCTAATGCTAGTCGGGCTGAGTCCTTATATCCGTTTGCGATTTGATCTAAGTGAAGAAAAGAAATTCACGCTATCAAATTCGAGTATTGATTTGATTCGCCAACAAGATGCCCCCATTCGCATTAAAGTTTATTTAGGGGGCAATAAATTACCTGCTGGGTTCAAGCGCTTGGAAAAGGCTTTGGACGAGTTATTGCTAGATCTGAAAAGTTATAGCAGCCAAGGCATTGAGATCGAGAAGATCGATGTCTATGCGGAATATCCGGATGAAGTGGCGCGTCAAAAATTCATTTTTCAATTAGATTCTTTAGGGATTCCTCCTACTAATGTCGTCAATAATGAGGATGGAAAACAGGTACAGCAATTGGTCTTCCCGGGGGTATTGATCGAAAAAGGGGATGCCCAAATAGCGGTCTTGCTTTTAAAAGGGAATAAATTATCCTCGCCACAGGAGATGTTAAATCAGAGTGTGGAGGGCATGGAATATGAAATCATGCAAGGGATTGCGGCCATTGCCCAACAAAATCGAAAGAAGATTGGGTTCTTTTTGGACTATAGCCATGTGCCGGCGATCAAGCAGATTGATTTAATTTCGAATTTAAAAAAACGCTATGATTTGTATCCGGTCGACCTATCCGCTTCTCCTACACTGGATGGATTAGATGCTATTTGTGTGATTCAGCCCGATCGAAAATTCAGTGAGGCGGATCAGTATAAAATAGACCAATTTTTAGTGAAGGGGGGAAAAGCCGTATTTCTGCTCGATGGAGTCCGCATCGATACGGTGGCAAACCAAGGATTAGTGGCCACGCCCATCGACCTAGGTGTACAAAATCTACTTTTCCGCTATGGCATCCGACTGAATGCTGATTTAGTCAAAGATGCTCAGCTGAGCGGCACGATTCCACTGGCGGTGGGAAATTTTGGCAACAAGCCTTCAATTGAATTGATGCCCTGGCCCGCCTTTCCCTTAATGCAAGGAAACCCAAGCTCCGTGATTACGCGAAATTTGGATGCGGTGTATGGACATTTTGTTTCGAGTGTAGACACCGTGAAAGGAGCTTCCTATTTGAAGAAAACGGCTTTGTTGAAAACGAGTCCTTATACGCAGGTCCAACAAGCACCTGCCACCCTCCCCTTTTCGGCTTCGGGCAAAGAATTTGATCCTAAGAATTATGGGGCAGGATCACGTGTGATTGCTTATTTAGTGGAAGGGAAGTTTGTGTCGGCCTTCCGAAATCGAATTTTACCTCTTGACAGTTTGGCCAAAAGTTTTGTCACCGAAAGTGGGATAGCGGGGGGTATTGTCATCGTAGGTGATGGAGACGTGGCCTTGAATGGAGTGGATTTGGAAACCAAGAGTCCGTGGGGATTGGGTTTTGACCCATTTTCGAAGCATACGTATGCCAATAAAGATTTCCTGTTAAATTCGTTTCATTATTTGTTGGATGAAAATCAGGCGATGATGGCTCGAAATAAGTCGATTGCCCTGAGGCCCTTAGACAAGCAGAAGGTGAAGTCGGAGCGTGTATTTTGGGCTTGGTTAAATTTATTGATCCCCTTAGGTTTTGGGATTTTAGTGAGTGTCCTCGTCATCTGGTACCGAAAGAAAAAATACAATAATTGATTCTTTTGGTATAATGTTCAAAATATTTTAACTTCAATGTTTGAACGCAAAAATAATTGCGTTTAGGTCAACAAAATTTTAAAGCTGAATTAAATAATGAAATTCTTAGTCGCATCAAATGTTCTGTTAAAGCAAATTTCCGCGATCAACGGAGTGGTTGCTAGCAATCCCATCATTCCAATATTGGAAAACATTTTAGTCGAGCTGACCGGTGATACACTCACCCTAACCGCGTCTGATTTGCAGACGGTTATGACGACAACCTTAGATGTGGAGGGATTTGAGAATGGCTCTATTGCGTTGCCGGCCCGATTATTATTAGAGACTTTGCGTAGTTTACCGGACCAGCCGGTCACTATAGCTGCGGATGCGGGTACTTTTGGCGCGGAGATATCCACCCAAAACGGTCGCTTTAAATTAAGTGGTGAAAACCCAATTGACTTCCCTAGAATTCCTGAGGTAGCTAAAACACAATCCGTCAATTTATCGGGATTGGTGTTAGGAGAAGCGATTGCGAATACGTTGTTGGCCGTTTCAAACGATGACATGCGTCCGGCGATGACGGGGGTATTGATTCAGATGATGGGTGATCACACGAATTTTGTGGCTACTGATGGGCATCGTTTGGTTCGTTATAGAAGAACTGATATTCGCCCAGAGGCACAGAGTAGTTTAATTTTGCCCAAGAAAGCTTTGGCGCTTTTAAAATCCACTTTGCCGATGGATGATACGACGGTAAGGGTAGACTTTTCCGCTTCGAATGCATTCTTTAGTTTTCAGAGCTTCCAACTAATTTGTCGGATTATCGACGAGCGTTTCCCGGAATACGAGAATGCGATTCCGAAGGAGAATAATGAAATTTTAACGATCAATCGTTTGGAGTTTTTGAGTTCGGTGAAGCGTATTTCGATTTATTCCAATAAGACGACGCATCAAATCCGCTTGAAACTGACGGCTAATTTATTGACGCTTTCGGCGGAGGATTTGGATTACTCGAATGAGGCAAATGAGGCCTTGCCATGTGAGTATTCGGGCAAAGACATGGAGATTGGATTTAATGCTAAATTGATTTCTGAGTTGTTGAGTAATTTATCGGCCAAGTTTGTGGACATTAAATTGAGTGAGCCCAACAAGGCAGGTTTAATTATCCCGTCGGATCAAGATGAGAGTGAGGATATATTATTGTTGGTGATGCCGGTGATGTTGAATTCGTATAATTAAATTAGGGAATAGGGATTAGGTAAGAGGTATTAGGTAACAGGTAATAGTGTCTTGTCCTGAAATAGGTTGACAGTTGGGTTGATTAATAATTATTTGTAAATATATATTTAAGCTGCATATAATTCAACTGGTTTTTTCATTTTTAAGGCTAAATGTGGCCTTAGTTCATTGTAGGTTTTGATGGCTTGTAGAACTG
>CAMDRO010000075.1 GCA_945906795.1 Spirosoma fluviale | reverse complement strand
TTCGGATTCATCGTTGATGATCAAACAGGTGAAGACATTTTCGTACACGTAACTGGCCTTACAGGTGTTACTATCCGCGAAAATGATTCAGTATCTTATGAAGTTACTGATGGAAAGCGTGGCGCAAACGCTATCAACGTAAAGAAAATTTAATTTTCTTGCGTTTTTTTGATTAGAGCAAATCAGGATTAAACAATATATGTAGGATTACCTATTGAAGATTGCAAAATTGATCTCTAGTTGAAGAGAAAAAAAAGCCCTCAGAAATGAAGGCTTTTTTTATTTTACATGGTTCGATCTATAAAACCGAATCGACTATTTTATCTATCCGGTTGACTCGGCCTAGGGTATATCTAATTTTTACCGCTTGGGTCTGCGTTAATTTAGGAAATCCAAGCGAGCACATCTTCTTTGGTAGGCATGGCGGAATCAATCTTTAATTTCTTTCTCATACCACCTAAGTCGTTAAAAACTTTATTTGGATTTGCTTCTTTCAAAGCTTCCAAAGTCAAAATACCCATTTTTTGCAAGGCTGGAATCCAAGTAAAAGGTACCCCCACGTCGATAAACTCTTGATCAGAAGAGACTTCTTTGATTATTTCAGCACGCATTTGAGGAAAAAATAATACCTCCTGAATCGAGGATTGATTGGTCATCAACATCGTCAGTCGGTCTATTCCAATTCCAATACCCGATGTGGGCGGCATGGCATATTCTAAGGACCTAATAAAATCATAATCCATCGCCATCGCCTCATCATCTCCTTTTTCAGCTAATTTAAGTTGGTCTTCAAACCGCTCTTTTTGATCAATCGGATCATTTAATTCCGAATAGGCATTTGCAATTTCCTTACCATTCACAAATAGCTCAAAGCGTTCAACTAAACCCTCCTTCGATCTATGCTTTTTGGTGAGCGGAGACATTTCAACAGGGTAATCAATGATGAAGGTAGGCTGAATTAAATTAGCCTCAACTTTCTCGCCAAAAAGCTCGTCAATCAATTTGCCTTTTCCCATTTGAGCATCTACTTCCATGCCAAAAGCGGTACATTTTGCTCTTATTTCATCTTCGGAAAGCTCATCTACATTCACTCCAGCATACTTTAAAATAGCCTCTGATATACTTAATCGAGGATATGGGCCAGCAAATTCAATGAGACTTTCACCCACAGAAATCTTTGTTTGGCCATGTAAGGTCAAAGTTACTTTTTCAAAAATTTCCTCGGTCAAATTCATCATCCAATGGTAATCTTTGTAGGCTACATAAAATTCTAAAGACGTGAATTCAGGATTATGCGTCCTATCCATGCCTTCATTTCTGAACATTTTTCCAAACTCATACACGCCATCAAATCCCCCTACAATCAAACGCTTCAAATAAAGTTCATTGGCAATCCGTAAATACAATGGCATGTCCAAGGTATTGTGATGCGTTTTAAAAGGTCTCGCAGAGGCGCCCCCGTGTACAGATTGCAACACAGGAGTTTCCACTTCTAGCCAATCCCTTTGGTCAAACATCGTCCGCATCGTCGAAATGATCTTGGCACGTTTGACGAAAATATCTTTAATGGAAGGATTAACGATTAAATCGACATATCGTTGGCGATACCGCATTTCAGGATCAGAAAAGGCATCATACGTTTGGCCATCAGCTTCCTTCACCACGGGCAGTGGCTTTAAAGCTTTGGACAACAAAGTAAATTCACGCACATGAACAGATATCTCCCCTACTTGGGTCGTAAAAGCATAGCCTTTGACACCGATAATATCTCCAATATCAAGGAGGCGTTTAAAAACCGTATTATACAACGTTTTATCTTCCCCAGGGCACAAATCATCACGTCTAAAATACAATTGAATACGTCCCTTAGCATCTTGCAATTCAGCAAATGAAGCATTTCCCATGATGCGAAATCCCATGAGCCTACCCGCTAAACTAAGTTCTTGGAAATTACTTAATTCAGGTTTATATTCGGCCAAAATCTGAGAAGAATGATGGCTGACCAAAAATTCTGCTGCAGGATAGGGATCAATCCCTAGGCCAATAAGTTCCTGTCTTTTTTGACGTCTCAATAACTCTTGCTCACTTAATACCATGCTAAATATATATTTTCCAAGGGTAAAAATAGCCAAATCATTTGGCAAATAAAACTGCTAGGTTAGGAAGCTCAAAACTTAAAACTTGTTAATAAAATAAGAAACGATAAACAATTGAGTACATTTTTACGTTAAATTCGCACATTCAAAAACCATTAAAACAATTAATAAAAAATCCTCATAAATGAAAAATCAAATAAAATCCTATGTAGTCATTGCGCTTCTATCCAGTGGAATTACTTTAGGCGCATTTCAATTATTTAATTTGGGTTCAAAAAACACCTTAGGTGAAGTTCCTTCTGCCTTTACAAACACGGCCTCGAGCGTCAATAATGTCCCAGGAAGTCCAGGAGAATTTACCTATGCCGCAGAAAAATCAACCCCTGCCGTTGTTCACATTAAAACAAAAATGGAACAAAGATCACGCCAACAGTCTAGTCCGTTTGACGATTTATTTGGTGGCTTTGGTGATCCTTTTGGTGGAGGAGGCGGCGGTCGTAGACAAACACCTCAGCAACAAGAGGCCTCAGGCTCGGGTGTTATTATCAGTGCAGACGGGTATATTGTCACCAATAATCACGTAGTAGCTGAAGCTAATGAGATTTTGGTGATCTTGAATGATAAGAGAGAATTCAAGGCAAAAGTTATCTCAACAGATCCTTCCTCAGACCTGGCCGTCATTCAAATTAAAGCGAGCGACCTTCCCTTCCTAACTTTTGGGGATTCAGATGCGTTACGAGTGGGCGAATGGGTATTAGCCGTGGGAAATCCATTTAACTTAGAATCTACCGTAACGGCAGGGATTGTTTCTGCCAAAGGCCGTCAAAATATCATCGACCGCGAAGGGGATATTAATCCATTAGAATCATTTATTCAAACAGATGCTGCGGTTAATCCAGGAAATTCGGGGGGCGCACTTGTCAACTTGAAAGGCGAGCTGATCGGTATTAACACAGCTATTTATTCGCGTACGGGCCAATTTGCAGGGTACTCATTTGCGGTACCTGTGAGTATAGTGAAAAAAGTTTCTGGTGATTTAATCAAATATGGCAATGTCCAAAGAGGATTTTTGGGAGTTAGCATCTTGGAGGTAAACTCAAAATTAGTCGATGAAAAAGATCTAAAAGTAAAAGATGGCGTGTATGTAGGTGGCTTCGCCGATAATTCAGCCGCGAAAGATGCCGGAATAAAAGTCAATGATGTGATCATGAAAATTGACGGAGTAGACACAAAATCGACGGCTAAGCTGATGGAAATTGTGGGAAGAAAAAGACCAGGTGAATCATTAAACGTTTCGGTTAATCGGGATGGTCAAATCAAAGAATTCAAAGTTACCCTGAAAAATAAAGATGGAAATACCTCCATACTTAAAGGGGACATCGGCGAAACCTATAAGTCGGAGTTCTTAGGCGCTAAGTTTGGCTCTTTAAGTAGTGCTGATAAAGAAAAATTCAAGTTGAGTTCTGGAGTTAAGGTGGTTGAAGTTACAGCCGATGGAAGATTAGAAATGTATGGCTTATCTAAGGGCTCGATTATTGTCAAAATAAACGACAAGCCTGTAAATAGCCCTAAAGAAGCAACTGAATTATTAGAAGCTAGACGAGGCCGAATTAAATTAGAGGGAATCGATGTGGATGGATCTAGATTTATCTACGTACTTTAATCAAGAGTTCAGGTGAAAATTTTTCCTGATTTCTCATTGCTGTAAAAATTATTTTTGAAACAAAAAAAAATCCGAAGCAAATGCTTCGGGTTTTTTTAATACGTTAAATAGGATTTTAAGATCTATATAAAACTTGTTTTACGGCTTTAACCGTTCTTTCTACACTCGGCAAAATTTCTTCGATTAAAGTAGGCGCATAAGGCAGCGGTAAGTCGCGTGAATTCACACGAATCACGGGAGAATCCAAGAAATCAAATGCCCAACGCTGTAAATGATATGTAATTTCGGAAGAAATAGCGGCCAATGGATTTGCTTCTTCGACCACCACACAGCGATTGGTTTTCTTCACAGATTCTACGACAGTCAAATAATCAATAGGGCGTACACTACGTAAATCAATAACCTCAACGGAAATTCCTTGCTTCTCCAACTCCTCTACGGCCGGCATCACCACACGCGATAACATTTTACCAAAGGTCACTAAGGTCACGTCTTTCCCCGCTTTTACAATATTAGCTTTCCCAATAGGAATCAAATATTCTCCGTCCGGAACGAATCCTTTATCTCCATACATAACTTCCGACTCCATAAAAATTACGGGATCATTGTCGCGAATAGACGCCTTTAACAAACCTTTTGCATCCGCTGGATTTGATGGAACAACCACCTTTAAACCCGGTGTATTGGCAAACCAATTTTCGAAATTAGATGAATGTTGGGATGACAATTGTCCCGCATTTCCAGTAGGTCCTCTAAAAACAATCGGGCAAGAATATTGCCCACCTGACATGGACATAATTTTCGAAGCCGAATTAATTACTTGGTCCATAGCGACCAAAGAAAAATTAAATGTCATGAATTCTACGATGGGTCTTAATCCATTCGCGGCAGCACCTACCGAAATCCCGCCAAATCCCAATTCAGCAATCGGCGTGTCAATCACACGTTCCGGGCCAAACTCATCCAACATCCCTTGAGACACTTTATAGGCCCCATTATATTCAGCCACCTCTTCTCCTATAAGGAAAACCGTTGAATCAGTTCGCATTTCTTCTTGCATGGCTTCACGCAAGGCTTCTCTAAATTGAATTTCTCTCATAATGATAAATTAAGTATGACACCTAATCGAGAGCAAAATTAGGCAAGAAAATGCATACAACAAAACCAAAATTAGGTTTCTCATGCTCCCAATTTGATAAATTCTAGGTATTTTTGATAATAATTAGAATTTCAACGCAAATGACCGTTAAAATAGCTCCCGTTTCTGAATCATTGGCCACTTTTTTTGCCCAAAACGATTATTCGCATATCGCTATTTTGGTCGATGAATTTACTAACAAATATTGTTTGCCCATCATCCAGGATTTGTTGCCTTCGAATTTCACGAAGATTCTGATTAAATCTGGGGAGCATCATAAAAATTTAACTACATGTGAGCGGGTTTGGGACCTTATGACGAAAGCCCATATGGATCGACATAGTTTATTGGTCAATTTAGGCGGCGGAGTCATCGGCGATTTGGGTGGTTTTTGTGCCTCCACCTATAAAAGAGGAATCGATTTTATTCAAATACCCACTACATTATTAGCCCAGGTGGATGCGAGTGTGGGCGGGAAATTAGGCATTGACTTCTACGGACTTAAAAATCATATCGGGGTTTTTCAATTGCCTAAAACGGTGTTAATAGATCCGAAATTTATGGACACCTTATCGATTCAACAAAAAAAATCTGGGTTTGCTGAAATAATCAAGCATTGTTTGATTCGCGATGAAAAGGAGTGGAATGTGATACGCCAACAAAGTTTCGAGGAATTGGATTTATCAAAATTAATTGCTCATTCGGTGGCAATCAAAGAGGCGGTTGTTTTAGAAGATCCTAAGGAAGCGGGCTTGCGTAAAATATTAAATTTTGGCCATACCTTAGGCCATGCCATTGAAACCTATTTGTTAGATAAGGGGAAAAGAAAGATTTTACATGGTGAGGCCATTGCCATCGGTATGATCGTAGAGGCATTTATTTCGCATCAACGAGATTTAATTAGCCTGCAGGAGTTAGAAGAAATAGAATCTTATCTGTTTGAAAATTATGGTCGGGTCAAAATACAGCCAGAAGAAATTGCAAAAATCATCACTTTGACCGCTCAAGATAAAAAGAACAAAGGCAAAGAAATCCGCTTTTCTTTGTTGACCGGAATAGGCGATTGTGGATATGATATTCCTGTTAGTAACGCTGAAATGAAAAAGGCGATACAGTATTATTTAAATTAATTATTCGATTACTTGGGGTACTTTAAAATACGATTCGTTGGTATCAGGCCCCAAAGCCAATGCTTTTCCCTTCGGTAAATCTTGTTTGGCCACATCCTCTCTAAATTGATTCATGGCCGGAGTCATGTGAACTAAAGGTTCCACATCGTCCGTATTCACTTCATTAAGCACTTCCATCCAGTCAAGTACCTTATTGATCGACTGTTGCATAGGTTCGATTTCATGGGAATTTAATTCCAATCGAGCCAAGTGTGCAATCTTTACTACATCTTCCTTATTTACTTTCATCGTCTTTCTGGATTAACTTTTTATCATCTGGCATTTCCTTATCTAAAAAGGAATTTAATTGGTCTCGATCCATCGAAGAAATAATTTGACCAAACGAATCAATTTTCATTTCAAAACCTTCCAAATTGGGATGCACTTTGGGTTTTTTATCGGCCAACTTACTATTTTTTTTTGCCATTTTATCTTTTACTGAAGGTCTCTAGTGCATTTTTAAGCCGGTTCAAAACTTGCTCTTCCCCCCATAATTCCATGGAAATCATCAAGTCAGGCCCTGCCCCATTTCCACTTAAAGCTACCCGCAACATTTGCATCACCTTTCCCATTTTTATGCCCGCTTCTTCTAATTTCACTTGAATGAATTGCTTGATGGAATCGGCTTCCCACAACTCGAGCATTGGCAAGGTATCATATAAAACTTGTAAACCTTTCTGAGACTCTTCATTCCATTTGTTTTGCACAACTGCCTCCTCATAGTTGGTGGGCAATTCCGTAAACTCCTTCACTTTTTCACCTAATTCCTGAGGAAAAGTAATGCGATCCAAAAACAAATGCACAAATGATTCTGCTTCCTTTTTAGGCAAATCAGGTAAATATTGTGTAGCTAGACTGGCTACATCTTGTAATTTTAGATATTGCTCGTTGAACCATTTCGCTTTATTTACATCAAATTTAGCCCCAGCCTTATTGATTCGATCTAATGAAAAAGCTGAAATCAATTCATCCAAAGAAAATAACTCTTGTTCTGTCCCTGGATTCCAACCTAGAAAAGCTAGGAAATTAATCATCGCGGCGGGAAGATATCCTTCTTGCTTAAATCCTTTTGAGACAGTACCCGTTTGTGGATCTTTCCATTCCAATGGAAAAACTGGAAATCCGCCTAAATCCGCATCTCTTTTGGATAGCTTTCCATTCCCCTCCGGCTTTAGTAATAAGGGAAGGTGGGCGAATTGTGGCGGCTGCCAACCGAAAGCCTGATACAACAATATGTGTAAAGGAGCTGAGGGAAGCCATTCTTCTCCGCGAATTACGTGCGTGATTTCCATGATATGGTCATCCACGACATTGGCCAAATGGTAGGTAGGCATGCCGTCCGACTTCATTAAAACTTTATCATCGATACTCGACGTGTGGACATGTACCCAATCACGAATGCTATCTTGGAATCGTATTTCTGCTTTGGCAGGAACTTTTAAACGAATTACATAGGGCGTACCCGAAGCGATTATCTCATGTACTTGTTGCGCCGACATGAACAATGAATTATTTAATTTGACTCTTGTCAAAGCATTGTACTGAAACGCGCTCCCTTTGCTTTCATATACTGCTCGTATCGCATCCAGCTCCTCGGAAGTGTCAAATGCATAATATGCTTTTCCTGAATTGATTAATTCATCTGCATAAACTTTATATAATTCCTTACGCTCGCTTTGTCGATAAGGTGCATGAGGACCGCCGACGCCGATTCCCTCGTCGGGCATGATGCCCAACCATTTTAATGAGTCTAAAATATAGTTTTCGGCACCTTCCACAAAGCGGGTTTGATCTGTATCTTCAATTCGTAATATAAAAGTACCCCCTAATTTGTGGGCTAATAAGTAATTATATAATGCGGTTCGAACACCTCCTATATGCAAGGCACCTGTGGGGCTTGGGGCAAATCGAACTCTTAAATTTTTAGACATATTTTTTTATTTATAGGCAATGCAAGAAATCTCCACCCGTACATTTTTAGGCAAGCGGGCCACCTCTACGGTTTCACGCGCCGGTGGATTTGCCGTGAAATATTGGCCATATACCCCGTTGATTTGGCCAAAATGATTCATATCCTGAATAAAAATGGAACATTTTACGACATGCTCAAATGAATATCCCGCCTCATTTAATATATACCCCAAGTTTTTCATGACTTGATCTGTTTCTTCTTCAATGCTTCCGCCTGATTCAAAGGCGGAAAGGGCGATTTGACCAGACACATATAAGGTACCGTGAACCTCAACAGCCTGTGAATAAGGGCCGATGGGAGCAGGAGCATCTGTGGATAAAATTATTTTTTTTGTCATATCTTTGAAATGAAATGCAAGTTACCAAAATCACCTCATTTATAATAAACAAAAAAGGAATCTTCTTTATGTTGATTTCCTCGCTTTGCTTTGCTTCGATGTCGGCTATGGCCAAAGATTTAAGCGAAAAGTTTTCCTCTGTGCAGTTAGTGTTTTTTAGAAGTGCCGTGGGCCTTCCCTTTTTATTGACCAGTTTATGGCTTAAACCTGCCGTTCAAAAAGGCGGAAAATTATATTTCATTATCCTTCGTGGGATCCTCGGGGCCTTTACTTTATACTGTTTATTCTACACACTAGAACATTTAAGTTTATCGTTGACGAATACCTATGGCCAGGCATTTCCGTTATTTATAGCGATTTTTAGTTTTTTTATATTTCCAAGTGAAAAATTATCCCGATCACAAATCCTGTATTTGCTTGTTGGCTTTTGTGGAATCATCCTAATTTTTAGGCCAGAGACCAACGGATCGCTTTTACATCATAGTACGGGAATTATTTATGCGATCGGTACGGCCTTGGGCTACATTGCGATCAAAGAGGCACAAAAATATTACGATTCCAGGTGGGTGGTTATTTCCTTTATGGGGGCTGGCCTAATCGCATCGATTCTTTCATTGTCTTTTGGAACGTTTACCGACCTACCTAATAGTTTCCTGACAGGAAAATGGATCGAGCCTAGTGCTCACGAATGGTTGCTCGCCCTTTTGATGGGCCTTTTAGCATTAGGGGTACAATATTTTACCACGCAAGCCTTATTAAATGAAAAAACGAGTATTGTGGGGGCCATTGGAAATAGCAGTGTCTTGTTTTCCATCTTGATCGAAATACTTATGGGCCATGGTTTTCCTAGTTTCATCGTCTGTCTGGGCATAAGCTTAGTTATTTATGGCAGTTTTAAAGTAAGTAAAGGGAATTAATTAGTATGCGCTGAGGTTTCCAAAAGCAATTTATTTTCTGCCTTGACATCAGTGCCCATGGAAAGATGAATTCCAAAAAAATCCTATAAACCATAGCTTGAAATTGGGGCATAAAAAATCCTCCTGATGTAGGAGGATTTTAAAATTTATTGACAGGTAATATTAAATACCTGTGAATTATGCAGTCGCTGAGTTCATCACTTCGGTTTGTTTACGAATCGATTCTGAGTGAATCAATTTAAACAACTCCTCTACAAACTCCGGATATAAAGCTAATCCTTTAGCTTGATTTGCACGATCACTATGAAGTTGCTTCCAACGATCTAATTGCAAAACAGCTACATTATTATCGCGCTTGTATTCACCTAGTTTCTCAACTATGGCCATACGAGCAGCTAAAACTTCTAATACTTCACGATCGATGTTATCAATTTTTTCACGAAGGCTGGCTAATTCATCTGAAAAATCAGCTCCATAATTGGCATTGCGAACATCTAATTCTCGTAACATCTCACCCAATTTCTCCGGGGTAACTTGTTGGGATGCATCAGACCAAGCCGCATCAGGATCCCTGTGCGTTTCGATAATCATACCATCATAATTTAAATCAAGTATTCTTTGAGACAATTCCATCAATAGAGCACGCTTTCCAGCCATGTGAGATGGATCGCCGATCAATGGCATTTGAGGAAATAAACGCTTCAACTCCACCGCCATGGCCCACATAGGTGAGTTACGGTATTTCGTTTCTTGTGCATTTGAAAAACCACGGTGAATAGCCCCTAATTTTTTAATCCCAGCGCCTTGAAGACGCTCAAATGCGCCTACCCAAAGTGCTAAATCTGGATTAACTGGGTTTTTAACTAATACAGGTACATCGACACCCTTAAGTGCGTCGGCTAAATCTTGAACATTGAACGGATTCACGGTCGTACGTGCACCAATCCATAATACATCAACGCCATATTTCAAAGCCAACTCAATGTGATCAGGAGTAGCTACTTCAATCGCTAATGGCAATCCCGTTTCTTTTTTCGCTTCCACTAACCACTTTAAAGCGGGTTCTCCCATCCCTTCAAAACTACCTGGACGTGTCCGTGGCTTCCAAACCCCAGCACGCATAATATGTGCATAACCCTCCGCTTTAATGCGACGAGCTGTTTCTAATACTTGCTCTTCCGTTTCAGC
>CAMDRO010000074.1 GCA_945906795.1 Spirosoma fluviale | reverse complement strand
ATCGCCCCTGAAGATTATGCAGCATTTGTCGCTTGGTTTAAGGAATATGTACTCTGGATGACGACGCATCCTTATGGAATGGCTGAAAGAGATGCGTTAAACAACCATGGAACTTGCTGGGCGCTCCAAGTGGCCGTTTTTGCCACATTTACAGGCAATGCTTCTCTCATCGATTTCTGTAGAAAACGCTATCGAACAAATTTTATTCCAGACCAAATGGCGGCCGATGGATCATTTCCACTCGAATTAAAACGGACTAAGCCTTACGGCTATTCCATATTTAATTTAGATATTATGAGTACGCTAGCTCATGTGTTGAATATGTGGGACTGGCAAATGCCTGATGGACGGTCGATTAAAAAAGGGGTTTCTTATCTATTTCCTGCCGTAAAAGATAAAAGCTTGTGGACCTATCCGGCTGATGTCATGTATTTCGATCAGTGGCCTATCGCGCAAAGTTTTCTATATTTTTCTGCGATTCATGGCGATGATAACAGTTTGGCCCTTTGGAAAAAACTAGACCATTTCCCTACTAACCAAGAAGTCATCCGAAATTTCCCGATCCGAAATCCTATTTTATGGAACCAAAAACCCTTTTAATTTAGGGTAAAATAAGGTGGATTTCGTATTTGATTCCTCGGTCCGCAAGAATAATTACATTGCCAGAATCTTCGATGTCTGTTGGCTTAAAATTAGCCACCAATTCCTTATCAATTTTGTCAAAATCGATATGGATAACTTGACAACCTTGTATTTCCACATTAGTTGAAAACTCAAGGTTGTTTTTAGCTTGGCCTTTTTGCTCTACCTTGATCATCGCCTTAAAGGGACCATCTTCAAACGTACAGCCAAAATTCGGCGCCTTGTATTCAGTGGCTTTTTTTGTTTGTGCAGAGGCATCCACACAAACACTCATAAAAAAAATGACACATAAGCCCTTGATCAAATAATTTGATAGGTAAATCAGCGGGCCTATTTTAAAATTAATATCCATTATTGACCAAAGCTTTTGTTCGGCTTCGCACCCAACACATAGGTAATCTTTCCCCCTTTAATTAAGTCGGGATGCGAAATCCAAGATTTTATCGGCTTGCCATTGAAACTCGCCTGCTGGATATACATATTGTCCTGAGAATTGTTTTTTGTCTCTATTGAAATTTTTTTCCCCGGATAAAAATCGGGATTTAATTTAATTTCAATTTTATCAAAAATAGGGCTACTTAAATCGTAATAGGGCGTTTGAGCCACACCACCATCCATGCTAAATATGCCTATTTTCATCAAAACGGCTAATGAACCCATGAGTCCTTGGTCTTCATCTCCGCTATATCCATAATCGGGCGACAGGCCTGAATATACTTTTTCGATGACCTTACGGGTCCATTTTTGGGTCAGCCAAGGAGCCCCGATTTGATTGAAAATATAACTTGTTTGAATGGAGGGCTGGTTGCCAAAGTTCAAATAAACCCGACGGTTTTCTACCTCCGTTTCCTTATCATGAGATTTTCCACTGACAAAATCATGAGCAGATGCCTTTTCAAAAGACTCATTTAATTTTGCTACAGCCTTGGCTTTCCCTCCCATCAAGGTTGCCAAACCTTTCAAATCATGAGGTACAAACCAAGTCCATTGGGCCGCATTTCCTTCTTCCCAACCATGGTCATAGCGTAAAATGTCCACGGATTTCTCCCAATTTCCATCTAGGTTTTTGATCCACATCCAACCCAATGCTGGATTCCAAATATTTTTATAATTCTGTGAACGCTTCATAAACAATTGATAGTCATCTGTTTTTCCTAAGGCCTTTGACATTTGGGCTAAAGAAAAATCCTGATAGGCATATTCGAGCGTTTGAGCAGATCCATCCATATGAAAACCATATCGAATATTACTGATGGGATGAGGCACATAGCCGCGCTCCATATAATATTCAATGCCGCCACCTTTAAAAGTCTTATGTTCGTAACCTGCCTTGCTCATCATACCCCCTGGGAAATGATTTTTGCGCATCCCTTCATAGGCTTTTTGTATATCAAAACCGCGAATCCCTTTTTGGTATGCGCTCACAATAAATGGAGTAGAAGATGCTCCTGTCATCACATAGGTGTAATTTCCGCCGGCAGGACCCCTAGGAATTAAGCCTCCGTCATCATACATCATCAACATCGAATTAATGAACGACTCGGTCACCTCAGGATACACCAAATGCCACAGCGTATTAATCGTCCACTGAGCTCCCCACATCGCATCAAAATTATGGTGATTGAATTTCGGTTGGCCATTGGCCTTCAAAGGAATTTGACCAGCACGCGGCTTATCGCCCGTCATATCCAAATATTTTCCGTTCACATCACTAACAATTCGTCTCCCTTGTAGCGCATGAAATAAGTCGGTGTAAAATCTCTTTTTCGCTACTTCATCCTTTCCGTCAACCTGAATACGGCCCAACCATTCATTCCATTCGGTCTTACTTTCTTCTACGACACGGTCAAAATCCCAATGAGGGATTTCAGTTTTCATGTTTAAATTCGCCTGCTCGGTACTCACATAGGAGATGGCCACTTTCATCAAACGCTCTTCATTTTTGGCCGTTGGGAAGCTCACATAAACTCCTATTTTTTCTCCTTCAATTTCATTTGAGAAGGCTTCTAATTTTCCTTTTCGCCAGGCGGCAATTTTAGTAAAAGGCTTATCAAATTCCACCACAAAATACACAGGCAAAATCTTTGGTCGACGTACGGCCGGCGACATGATGGCATAGCCTTCAATTCTACGATCACCTACCTGCTTGACATAGGCACTTTGGGTATCTGATGGTCCTAAAAAAGTAGCAAAATCAAATAATATTTGGCTTTGTTCAGCCTTTGGATAGGTGTATTTATGAAATCCCACTCGGGTAGTAGCCGTCAATTGTGCCTTGATTTGATACGAATCCAAAAAGACTTCATGATATCCAGGTTTGGCAATTTCCTTGGCATGCGAAAAGGTGGATCCATATTGGCCTGAACCTAATTGGCCTTTAAATTCACCCGTGGTCGGTAGCACAGGGATCCCTGATAATTGCCAACCGTGAATATGGCTAAAGCATTTTATACTATCCGATTTATATCGATATCCTGCTCCCCAATCACTTTGAACGCCATTATCAGGACTTAGGTTGACCATACCAAAAGGTCGACTCGTCGAATTAAAGAAAAACCACCTAGAATTAGCTGAATCTAAAAATGGATCTACAAGGTCAGCCGGGGAAAATTTTTCGGGTTTATGTATGGCTAATTTTTGGGCTAAATCAAGATAAATAGGATCATGATAAGCGTCTGAAGCCATGATCAAAATAGTTTCTGAATCTGCCCAATGAATCTCAGCAATTTGCTGGTATGGCCACACTTTATCCTTTTTGATATAGGGGATTAAAAAGTCCATGCACTTTTTAAGGCTAGCTCCATCTGGAGTTTGAAAATGCCACAAATCAACATTCAATTTTTGCGCAAACTGGGCCAAATAAAAGAATCCCTGAAGATTCATTAGAGAATAACCAAAAGACTTCGTTCTGGCTAATTCATGTGGTTGTGATCCGTCGGGCTTCAACTGTGAAGCCATTCGGGATTTGGTGATTTCTAGTTGGCGCTTAGCCAACTCATTTTGCCCTAAAAACATCGCAAAATTAACGACTTGAACATCGTAATAAGTTCCATGGTTGTTATGTTCATCGGCTTCATCTAGGCCAATGGGACTTTCCATCATCCATGTCAGATAGTCTTTAAACCAGTTTTTCAACGCTTGATGATCGGACTTCAACCAAGAAGGGGACACCTGTAATTTGACAGCCGCATCCGTAATTTTAATTAAAAATCGGGTCTCAATGATACCAATTCCCCGGCCTGTATTAATGCCTGGAATTCCTTGACTAAAATTCAAATTGGGATTCTGTTTAGTTTTTGGATTAATGAACCAAGTCTTTATTAATTGAGATGCAAAAGCTGCATATTTTTCATTTTTTGATTTTTGGAATGCCTGGGTCAATAAGTCTACATCGTCAATGAGCTCATCCATTTCATCCGAATCTGTAATTCCTTTTATTTCAGGATTTTTAACGCCATCTTTCCTGATGTACGGTTTCCCATCTGCCTTGCTTGGATCTGGCCACCAATAAGGTCCTTGGCTCATATAGTCATGCTTATCCCCACTGGGTGGAATTTGAGTTTTATGCATAACCGAGTACAATTTATGTACAGCCAAAATCCGGTCGGCCTTTTTAAGGATATCGGCCTCATCCTTTGCCTTCAGTGAAGTCAGCAAGAATGTAAAAGAAATCAGTAATAAGTAATTTTTCATAGGAAGTAAATAGTATAATCTAGAAAGCAAATTTAGATGAAATATAGTGAATTGAAATAATTAGCTAAAAAATTCAATCATCTTAAATATGTAAGATCATCAAAAAAATTGATGTACATTCTTTATATTTAAGTTCATTAAATTGAGCCTTTTTCCAAAAATCTAGCTACATGAAAATCTATCACATTCTTATTTTATGCTTGGGTGTACATTCCATTTCCGCACAAAGCCCAAGCGCATTTAAAAAAGAAATAAAAATTGAACTTAATGAAATTTTAAGTTACTGGGAAAAGAATAGTGTAGATGTCGAAAAAGGCGGGTTCTACGGGGCTGTTGATGTGAATAATGTGGCTAATGCGCAGGCCGACAAAGGTTTAATTTTGAACAGTCGAATTCTTTGGACATTCTCAGCTGCTTACCAGATGGACCCAAAACCAGGGTATAAAAAATTGGCCAACCGAGCATTCAATTACCTAAATACCTATTTCTGGGATGCTAAAAATAAAGGTGCTTATTGGTCCGTCAAATCAAACGGCACACCTTCCGACACCCATAAACAAGTGTATGCGGAAGGATTTATGCTATATTCCTTCGCTGAATATTATAAAATTTCGAAAAATCCTCAAGCGCTTGAAAAAGCAAAAAGTATATATCAGATCTTGCAAACCCAATGTAAAGACCTGAAAAATGGGGGCTATTATGAGGCCTATAATGAGACTTGGACACCCATTGAAGACAAGACGATTACCGAAGGAAAAGCAGATCAAAAAAAATCCATGAATACCCATTTGCATTTGATTGAAGCCTTTGCAAATTTGTATCAGGTGTATCCCGACAAAAAACTAAAAGCTGAAATTGAAACCATGCTTTCCATTTTTCATGAAAAAATTATAGCCAACGGGAAAACGCAAACTTTATTTTTCACTGATGATTGGTCCCCAAGGTCGGAAGCCGTTTCTTTTGGACATGACATCGAATCTGCTTGGCTTTTGTTAGAAACTGCGGAAACCATTAAAAATCCGATTTGGATTAAAAAAATGAAAGTATTGGCCGTAAATATGGCCATAGAAGCCGAAAAGGGGATTGACCCAAAAGATGGGGGCATGTGGAATGAGAAAAGTCAAGGACATATTAATACCCAGAAACATTGGTGGCCTCAAGCAGAAGCGATGGTCGGGTATTATAATGCATACCATTTAACTGGAAATAAAAAGTTCTACCAACTTAGCCTAGGAAGTTGGTCTTTTATCAAATCCAGACTTAAATCACCCTCAGGGGAATGGCTTTGGGGGATCGATGAAAAAGAAGAGCCTATGATTCGCAATGGAAAAATAGGCCCTTGGAAAGGCCCTTACCACAATGGAAGAGCCTGTATGGAAATTTTAAAACGGATCCATTAATCAAAAAATGGGACTCCCTTAACTGCATATTTACGCATGGCTTCGATATTAATATCGACACCCACACCCGGTTCATTGGACAAGGGGATAAATCCTTTATCTAACCATTCCCCTTTGTGAATCACAATCTCTTTAAACATTGGGTCCGTATGGAAATAAGCTTGCCATTCTAAGACTAAGAAATTCGGTACCGATGCACACACATGGCAAGCAGCCATCGCGCCTAAAAATGAGGACACCATATGTGGCGCAAAAGGCACATAATACAAATTTGATAAATTGGCAATGCGCTGACCTTCACCCAAACCACCCGCTTTTTGTAAGTCAGGCATGATGATGTCAACCGCACCGATTTCCAACATCTCTCTGAATCCATAAGCTAAATACTGGTTTTCACCCGCACAAATAGGTGTAGAAGTGGAGTCCGTGATTTTTTTATATGCCTGGATATTCTCAGCTGGAACAGGTTCCTCCAGCCACATTAAATTTAAAGGCTCCATCATCTTCGCTACTTTCTCTCCTGTAGGTGCATCGTATTTCCCATGCATGTCGACACATATGTCCACATCGGGGCCCACTTGCTTGCGAGCAGCGGCAATTTGATCATACATCCGTCTTAATTCAGCAGGGTTAGCCGTCCAGTTGTATGCATCATATTTATTGGGATCATTGGCTTGGTCAATATCAAACTTGATGGCGTTAAATCCCATGTCAACAGCCTTTTGTGCTGCATCTGCGAAATCAGAGGGTTTAGGTAATTTAGTTTGATACAAAGCCGTGTCCATATAAACACGTATTTTATCCCTGAATTTTCCGCCTAATAATTGGTATACCGGCAAACCTAAAGCCTTTCCTGCCAAGTCCCAAAGAGCACTTTCAACAGCAGATAAAACGGCTATGTACATGCCCGACTGAGCTCCCGCAAAAAATCCACTTTTGCGTATGTCCTCAAATAAGCGATGGACATTTAATGGACTCTTGCCAATAATCCTTTGGCCCATCATTTTAACTAAATGATAAGTTCCCGGAGTTGCATCCGCACCTTCCCCCACTCCATAAATACCTTGATTCGTAAAAATTTTAACATACAGGTGGTAGCCTCCACGGATATACCCACATTTAATGTCAGTAATTTTCAAGTCAGCCGGGGCCGACATTTTGGGATTATCGCTGATCGCCTCTTCATAGCGACCACCCCAGTGAAACATGGACCCCGACATTAAAGCCGAAGCAGCCAAAGATCCATTTTTAAAAAACTCTCTTCTATCTGATTTATTTTTCATTTTCATAAGTTTCTACCAAGTCCTACCTTTCAAAAATTCTTGTATTTGTGCCTTAGGAACTGGCAATTTGTCTATTTTGTCATTTAACCATTTTGAGAAATCTTTTTCGATTTCCTCACTCCAACGATTGTCAATTTGACCCGGGGTATATTTTTGCTCACGTAAACGCTGGTGCCCAAACATATCCCTCAAACGAACAATTTCAGAGGTTTTTACCACTTTTTCCAATAAATGTGGAGGTATGAAAATCACTCCGCCATCTCGACCTAAAACCACATCTCCTGGAAGAACCGTTGCTTTTCCGATGCGGGTCGGTGTATTGATCCCCACCAAAGTCGTGTTCAACTCTCCATCCGGATTGTTTAAATGGTGAGAAGGATGATAGGTACGAAAAAAGGAGGTAAATCTACCTAATTCCTTTAACCCATTGATGTCACGAACGGCTCCATTATACACAATACCATTGCCTGATTTGGCATAAATGGAATTACCTAAATTATCGCCAATCGTAGGTCCGTCCTCATGTGCGCCAAACTGGTCTACGACATAGACATCGCCTTTGACCAGCATGTCAATAGGCCATGAATTTTGAGATTTAATTCTTCCGTCTTTGGTATGACCTCGATCGTCAATAACCCGTTGGATATCAGGGCGGCCCGGCATAAAAGTAGCGGTTAGCGCGCGGCCGACTAACACACTATCGGGGTTGATGGTTTGCCAACCGTCTTCGTAATTATGCTTAAAGTTTTCATTTTTCAGAACGGCCCATGCTTCCTCCAATGTCACGGATTTTAGCCTTTGCAATAAAGCATCAGAAGCCTTTGGTCGGCCATCAGCAAAGCGCTCCCCCTTCCATAAAGGAGTCAAAAAAAGCATTTCCTCCTTGGAAATTTGTTGGCCCCAGGCCAACGTCGACACCAATAAAAGTGCGAATACTCCGATTATTTTTTTCATCTGAATTACCAATTTTTATCTTTCAAAATCTTGGCTAATTCCGCTTTGGACATCGGGCGCTTATCTGGATTTTCATCAGCCCACTTAACAAAATCAGCCTTGATATCATCCGTCCATTTTTGATCTATTTGCCCTGGTGTGTATTTTCCTTGCTTTAAGCGTAAATGACCGAACGCATCTGTCATGCCAATAAACTCAGCTGTCGAAATTACTTTTTCAGCCAAGTGAGCAGGAATAAAAATAACACCTTCTTTTTTACCTAAGATCAAATCTCCAGGCATAACAGTAGCACGACCAATGCGAATGGGATAATTAATCCCCGTAAGCATTTCATTCTTAATGAAAGAAGGATCTACTCCACGGACAAAACCTACAAAACCATCAATGGCTTCAAGACCCTCTAAATCACGGATACCGGCGTCAAAAACAACTCCCGTTTTGGATTTTGCATAAATTGAATTTCCTAAATTATCGCCGATCAAAGTGCCGTCAATAATCTTACCATAGCCATCCGCTACATAGACATCATTCTCTTGCAATAAATCAATAGGCCAAGAATTAGAAGAACCTTTCCGATTTTCTGATTTCCCTTTTTCCATGATGGGTGTGTTGACATCTGGACGCATGGGCATGTATTGTGCAGTAACTACTCGGCCAGCTAATGGCTTATTGGGATTAATAATATGCCAGTTTCCTTCAAATTGACTTTCATACCCTTCGCCGCGCATCACGCCCCAAGCTTCCTCAATGGAAATTTTGGCTAATCTTTTGACCAAATCATCTGAAACTCTTGGACGACCATCCGGAAAACGCTCACCCTTCCATTGCTGAGAATAAGTCATAATCATCTCTTTTGGCATTTGGATGTTTTGTCCGAAAGACATAAAAGATAGGCTGCAGGCCAAATAACTAATAATTATTGCTTTTATTTTCATGATATAAATAGGTAAATGTGTAGGTAAAAAAGGGTGATGCGAACATCACCCTTATAAAATTTAAGACCAATCGCGGTCCCATGAATCTATCTTAGTCCAATCATCTGTAGGGGCAAAGAACATTTCACCTGATTTCAAGTGAGCTTTTACAACCTCTTCATTCAATTCTACTCCTAAACCTGGCTTATCTGGAACTTTCACAAAACCTTTATTGAATATTGGCTTATCGATTCCAGTCACTAAATCTTCCCACCAAGAAACATCTAAGGAATGATGCTCAAGCGCGACAAAATTTTCCGTGGCCGCTGCGCAATGAATATTAGCCATAAAGCAAATTGGGGAACCGGCAAAGTGCATCGCCATAGCAACACCTTTTTCCTCCGCATAATCACCTATCTTTTTAGTCTCCAAAATACCGCCTGAACTTGCCAAATCAGGATGAATCATATCTACTGCGTGCGCATCGATCAACTTAATAAATTCTTCTTTTAAGTAAATATCTTCACCGGTTAAGGTTGGCGTATTAATTGCATCGGTAATTTGACGCCATTGATCTGTATATTGCCAAGGCACCATATCTTCTAACCAAGCTAATTGGTATTTTTCCAAAGCATTTCCTAAACGAATGGCCGTATTTACATCAAAATGTCCGAAATGGTCTGCCGAAAGTGGGATATCATACCCGATCACACTTCGTACTTTGCCAACATAATCAGCTAAATACTCAATGCCTTTATCGGTTACTTGGATACGCGTGAAAGGATGTTTCGTCCAGCTATACGAACGAGCATTTCCCTTTGCCGATGGGTTATTTCCCCATTGTTTCGTTAAATCCCAATTCTTTCCTCCCACTAAAGTCCCTGGAATATTGGCTAAAAGTTGAATACCAAAATCCATTTTCAAAAATGTCAAACCTAAAGATTGACGTTCTTTCATTTTCTTAGCAAATTCGGCTGGATCTGCGACCTCGGGAGTATCACCATAAATACGAATTTCATCACGGTATTTACCCCCTAGCATTTGGTACACAGGAACGCCAAAAGCCTTCCCAGCTAAATCCCAAAGTGCCATTTCCACTCCACAAACACCCCCGGCAGCTCTTCCTTGACCGCCAAATTGCTTGATGATTTTGAAAATCTTCTCCACATTACAAGGATTTTGACCCATCAATCTGCTTTTCAGCATCATGGCATATTTTGGACTTGCTCCATCGCGCACCTCACCCCAGCCAACTAATCCTTGGTTTGTGTCAATACGAATCAAGGGACAAATCATAGGTGCCTTATCAATTACCGCAATACGAATATCTGTAATTTTAAGCTCGGAAGGATTACTCGATTTGTTAACTTTTTGAGTAATATACTCCATTTCCTTCTCAGGATCATGATCAAAAATCATTCCTAGTGACAAGCCGCCTAAGGCAGAATTGCGAAGGAAATTTCTTCTTGAATTTTCTTGAGCTTTGGCCTTATCCTCCGCTCTAAAACGTTTTATAAAATCTTTCATATATGTTATAGGTTTATGGTATTCATTATTTATGCCACCACACTTTGGTATCTAAATCGTCCGCGCCTTGATTTGCAATGGCCGCTTTTACATTCACCGAATTAACTGAAATTTCAGAGTTAGGATACGTTAAGCGATTGATGAAATCACCTTTAATCGCCTTTCCAGGGAATGGATTTGCAGATAATTTAGGGAATCCTGTACGGCGGAAATTAGCAAATGCTTC
>CAMDRO010000073.1 GCA_945906795.1 Spirosoma fluviale | reverse complement strand
TTTTCGAATCTCATTTGCACTGTAAATCCCTTTTGAAAGTTCTAATAAAACTTGTTGCTTGAAACTTTCACTATAACGATAAATTCTTTTTACTTTTAACATAAGTATTCAGTTTATAACTGTCTACTTTTTCTAGGACGGGACATAGGTAATAGGTGGTAGGTAAGAGGTATTAGGTAATTGGTAGTAGGTAAGAGTATCAGGTAATAGTTATTAGGTAATAGGTATTAGGTAATGTTCCGTCGACTTGGTGGGTCGGGTTGTGTACTTAGTATCCAATGATGATATTAATCATATAAATCAGACGTTAAAACATTAAATTTTAAACTAATTTTACAAACCCTATCAACATAGCCTAGCATGGAAAACAAAATTAAAAGAAACGATTTTTTAAAATCATTAGGATTAAAAGGTGCTTCATTAATGGCGATTTATTGTGGCGCCAGTGCCTTAAGTTCTTGCCAAAATGAATCAGATGTGGCGCCTTCAGGCACCGTTGATTTCACCTTAGACTTAACAAATGCCTCATATAGCGCCTTAAATACGGTTGGCAAGTACATTGTTTTGAACCAGGTGGTCATCGCCCGAGTTTCAGCCACAAGTTTTGCTGCAGTTACGCAAATTTGTTCTCATCAGGGTCAAGCCCAAGTCATGTACAATGGATCAGGATTTTCATGCCCAGTTCATGGTGCTTCTTTTAGTATAACGGGGACAAGAACTAACAATGTCAGCAGTAAAGATATTGCTGTTTACAAAACGAGCTTGACCAATACAAGCCTAAGAGTTTTTTCTTAACATGAAAACTACAATCTTATTCCTTTTGGGCATGCTGTGTGCATCCCCATTATTGGGTCAAGATGATTTATTGAACATACTCAACCAAGTGGATGCCAAGAAAATCACCTATACCCAAGCCACCTTCAAGGGCAGTCGATTTATTAATGGCCAAACGGTGGAAACGATCGCCAAAAAACATGTAAATTTTTGGATATCGCATCGATTTGGGGCATTAAATTCAGGATTCATGGATAACTTTCTGGGTTTGGATGAAGCCAAAATTAGATTAGGATTGGAGTATGGATTAAGTGATGTTTGGCTGGTGGGAATGGGTCGATCCACCATTGAAAAAACCTATGATTTTTATAGCAAATACAAGGTTTTAAGGCAGTCCAATCAAATGCCTGTGACACTTACGGTCTATGGGAGTTTAGCGACTAATACCATGCCGACCGGCTATATATTGCCTTCAGGGAATATCATGAGGTATGAAAATAATTTACAGCGACAAACGTATATGGGCCAAATACTGATTGCGAGGAAATTCACCGATAAATTATCCTTACAGATCATGCCCACCATCTTATACAATAACAAAGTGGAGTCCGTTTATTTCGACAATAATCTATATTCATTGGGCTTGGGAGGGAGGTATAAATTAACCAACCGACTTAGCTTATCGGCCGAATATTATAAGAACATTGTGGATACTCAAAATTTCTTGAAAACCTCTGGAACTGCATATCCATATCAGGATTCATTTTCCATCGGATTCGATATCGAAACCGGTGGCCACGTATTTCAGTTGCACTTTACAAATTCCAAAGGCATGATTGAGAAGCATTTTATTAGCCAAACTACGGGAACATGGGGCAATGCCGACATATTTTACGGGTTTAATTTGGCTAGAACTTTTAGTTTTGAACCTGATCAAAAAAATAAAAAATGAGACATTTAATTGTAGTATTCAGTTTAATTATTTTGGGTTATCAGGCGAATGGGCAGTTGTACATGGCACAGAACGGAGAGGTTTCTTTCTTTTCCAAAACTCCCCTTGAAGATATTGACGCATTAAATAAGCAAGTGGGCAGTATCATTAACACCGATAACAACGAAGTTGCGGTACAAATGCGTGTCACTAGTTTCGTTTTCCCTAACAAATTAATGCAAGAACATTTCAATGAAAATTATTTAGAAAGTGACAAATTTCCAAGCGCCACCTTTAAAGGAAAAATCAGAGAGGTGGTCGATTTAAATATTCCTGGAACTTATACTGTCACCGCCTCGGGAACGGCGAGCATACATGGGATCACAAGACCCATCGAATTAAAAGGGAGCATTATAAGCACTGGAAATCAATTGACCCTTAATTGCCAGTTTGATATCAAATTAGTTGACTATAAAATTGACATTCCAAGAATCGTATTTGCTAAAATTGCCGAAGTAATCCGAGTAAGTAGCAAGATCAATTATGTCAAGAAATAAGGATTGAAAGGTCGCATTCCCCAAAGAGAACATGGCTATGGTCTTAACTTGGATCAAACAAGAGGAAATAAATAATTCTTGCGAGGCCTCAGGCACTGCATACATTACCACAAACATGAGCTATTCAAATGACATAACGCCATTTTGCAAGCAAGCTGCACCGGCCGGCTGTCACAGTGGATCTAAACCTCAAGAGGGTATTGATTTGACAACTCATGCCAACGTTTCTAAATATGCGCTAAATGGTAAATTATATGGCTCCTTGGCTCATTTAGCTGATTTTATCGCCATGCCTTCCGCAAACGTTAGTATTTCATTCTGCGAAATCAGCAAAATTAAATCGTGGATCGATTCAGGTTCGAAAAATAATTAATATTTTGCATCTGATATTTTGATCTTTCTCTCAAGGAATTTCAATGGATCATTCAGTGAATAAATAGTAAACCTATGAAAAAATACCTAATCGTTGCTAGCTTCCTAGCCTTTGCCTGCACGCAAATTTTCGCACAAAAAAAACCAAACGTCATCGTCATCTTAATGGATGATTTAGGGTATGGGGATTTGAGTTGCTATGGCGCGAGTCAATACCAAACGCCCAATTTGGACCAAATGGCTAAAAATGGGGTTCGGCTAACCAATTTCCTTTCCGCTCAACCTGTTTGTAGTGCCTCAAGAGCAGGTTTACTGACAGGCTGCTACCCAAACAGAATTGGAATTTCAGGAGCACTGTTCCCTAATTCGCCCGTCGGAATAAATAAGGACGAAGAAACCATCGCCGAAGTATTAAAAGCCAATGGCTACACAACCGGTATTTTTGGCAAATGGCATTTAGGAGATTCAGAGAGATTTTTGCCGACCCAACATGGTTTTGATGAATATGTGGGTATCCCCTATTCGAACGATATGTGGCCCGTACATTACGACGGAACCAGAAACGCAACGAATCAAAGAAAGGAATTCCCAGAACTCCCTTTAATCCGTGGCTCAAAACCAGAGAGATATATTAAAACCTTAGATGATCAAGCGCAATTGATCAATATACTGACCCAAGAGTCCGTTAAGTTTATTGAAAAAAACAAGGCAAAACCCTTCTTTGTCTACATGCCTCATCCGATGCCACACGTTCCGATCAATGCCTCCGCAGCATTTAAAGGGAAAAGCAAGCAAGGTCTTTATGGCGATGTGATGTTGGAAATGGACTGGTCGGTAGGTGAGATTTTGAAGACACTTAAGCGCTTGAAAATAGACCAAAATACATTAGTGATTTTCACCTCGGACAATGGTCCTTGGCAGAATTTCGGCAACCATGCTGGGTCAACAGGCGGCTTGAGAGAAGCAAAGGGTACCACGTTTGAAGGTGGCCAAAGAGTTCCCTTTATCGCCCAATGGAAGGGACATATCCAAGGAGGAAAAATCAATAATGGTTTAGCGTCTAATATTGACATATTACCTACTATTTGTGCCATCACCAACTCCAAACTTCCTGTCAAAAAAATTGACGGAGTCAATGTGATATCTCTATTAAGAGATGAAGAAAAAGCCGAACCTCGCAAAGAATTTTTATACTATCACCGAAAAAACAATTTGGAAGCTGTCCGTAAAGGCCAGTGGAAATTAGTCCTTGCACACCCAAGCAGAACTCATGAAGGTTTTATGCCAGGTCAAGACGGATTTCCAGGAAAACTTCGGGAGGACTTTCCCTACCCAGAGGCCTTGTATGATTTACGAAGAGATCCGGGTGAGCGCTATGATGTTCAATCCCTTTACCCAACAGTCGTAGCCGATTTAAAGCAATTAGCAGAAAAAGCGCGCGAAGAACTAGGGGACGATTTGACGCAAAGAAAAGGAAAAGGGAATAGGGCCGTTGGCCAATAAAACAAGCTAAGCACATGAAAAAACAAATTTTTACCACCTTGAATTTGTTATTGATAAGCATGACACTTTGGGCACAAAAAAAACCCAATGTCATTTACATCTATGCGGATGATTTGGGCTATGGGGAGTTAGGTGTGTATGGCCAACAAAAAATCAAGACCCCATTTCTTGATGCGATGGCTAAAGAAGGGATTAGATTTACGAATCACTACACGAGTGCGCCTGTTTGTGCACCAGCTAGGTGTATGTTGATGACGGGCCAACATGCCGGTCATTCCTATATCCGGGGCAATTACGAATTGGGTGGATTTAAAGATGATAAAGAAGGTGGGCAAATGCCATTGCCTGAAAACACATTTACCATAGCCAAATTAATGAAATCCGTGGGCTATCAAACCGCTTTGGTAGGCAAATGGGGTTTAGGCATGAACAATACAACCGGGGATCCCAACTTACATGGATTTGATTATTACTATGGTTTCTTAGACCAAAAACAAGCGCATAATTTATACCCGACGCACCTGTGGGAAAATGGAAAATGGGATACCTTAAGAAATACGTATCAATTAGTCCATGAATACCAAAACAAAAAAGTTAGCATCGACTCCATTAATTTTGAGAAGTTTAAAGGCAAGGATTATGCGGCGACCAAAATGATGGAGAAAGCTCTAGGGTTTATCCAAAAAAATCAGAAAAATCCGTTCTTTTTATACTTGCCATTACCTCTGCCCCACCTTTCATTGCAAGCACCCGAAGACGAAATAAAAGCATACCAAGGGAAGTTTGAGGAAACCATTTATACTGGTCAAAAAGGAGGTTATGTACCTACTAAATATCCTCGGGCAACTTATGCAGCCATGATTACGTATTTAGACAAACAAGTGGGTCGCATCATCGAGACGTTGAAAAAATATCAGATCGATGAAAATACCTTGATCATGTTTTCGAGCGATAATGGGGCGACCTTCGATGTAGGTGGAGTAGACACTCAATTTTTTAATTCCGTGGCCGGTTTACGCGGCCGTAAACAAGACTTATATGAAGGAGGCATCCGAGAACCGATGTTGGCTCGTTGGCCCGGCAAGATAAAACCCGGTCAAACCACAGATCACCCTTCGGTCCAATTTGACGTGATGGCTACTTTAGCCGATCTTACCGGTGCCAAAATACCAGTCAAAACGGATGGAATCTCCTTCTTGCCAACGCTATTAGGCAAAGCTCAAGCCAAGCATCCTTTTATCTATTTTGAGTTTCCAGAAAAGTCGGGGCAAGTAGCAGTGCGCATAGGAAATTTCAAAGGGGTCAAGTCCAACATGAAAAAGAACATCATGGCTCCCTGGGAATTATACGACTTATCTAAAGATCCCTATGAGCAAAATGACATCGCAAAGAGCAATCCTGAAATAACTAAAAAGATGGAAGATATTGCCAAAAAACAACATCGACCTTCTCATGTCAAAGAATGGGAATTTGTAGACCCAAAATTCTAAACCATAAAAAAATCCTTTTGGAAATTAACCAAAAGGATTTTTTTATATCTCAAGAAACCAGGTTTAGGGTTGGCTTAAAAATGCTTTGGAATAATTAATCTTTAAAGCATCCATCGACGGCATGTGCCCCTTCAAACGCTTTTTAAAATCCTCATAATTTTTTGATCCTTTGGGAGACCAAGAAACTTCTGATAAAGCCAAAGCTCTAGGATAAGTCATATACTCCGCATAAGGCAAATTACTGACATATTCGGTCCATAAGTTGGCCTGAATACCCACCACATGTTTCGCTTCCTCAGCCGTCAATTCTGGCAAATCTGGCTCAAAAGAATAGCATTTGCTTAAAGGCAAGAATCCTCCGATGGCAACAGGTTCTGTTTTAGCCTCCGCTTGGTAATAATCAATGTAGAAATAGGAGTTAGGCGACATCACGACATCGTGGTTTTGTTTCGCAGCTTCGATACCTCCTTTAGTTCCCCTCCACGACATCACCATGGCGTTTGGCGATAAACCTCCTTCTAAAATCTCATCCCAACCTAATAGTTTTTTCCCTTTTGAGGTAACAAATTTATCGATCCGACGAATGAAATAACTCTGTAATTCATGCTCATCCTTCAAGCCCAATTTCTTAATTAAATCTTGGCAAAAACGACTCTCTTTCCATTGGGTCTTTGGGCATTCATCTCCACCAATGTGAATATACTGACCCGGGAATAAAGCCATCACCTCCGTCAAAACATTTTCCAAAAATTCAAAAGTTTCTTCACGCGGGAACAAGACGTCTTCAGCCACGCCCCATTTCGTTTTCACTTGTAATATTTTATCCCCATTGGAACCCAATTGGGGATAAGCTGCCAATACAGCCGTAGAATGACCTGGCATTTCAATTTCAGGAATTACCTGAATATATTTGGAAGTGGCGTAAGCAACTACTTCCTTAATTTGCTCTTGTGTATAAAATCCGCCATGTGGCTTTCCGTCGTATTTTTGGTCCCGGTAATGGCCCAACATACTTTCCTTCCGCACCGAAGATATAGAGGTCAATAAAGGATATTTTTTTATTTCAATGCGCCAGCCCTGATCTTCAGTCAAATGCCAATGAAACGTATTTAATTTATAAATAGCCATCAAATCGATGTAGCGCTTTACCGCATCCACTGAGAAATAATAACGGCCTACGTCTAGCATTAAACCGCGGTAGCTAAAACGTGGAGCGTCTTCGATCAGACAGTTGGGGATGGTCAAAGCAAGCGCCGACAACTCATTTCCGTAAATAGGCGCAGGCATCAACTGCAGCAAAGTCTGCAAACCATAAAAAGCACCTTTCCCTGTTTTTGCTTGAATTTCCACTTTTTTGGATGTCACTAGCAAGCGATATTCCTCATCTCCTAAAGCATCATTTTTGCTAAATACTATTCCTGAAGAAGCAGTTTTAGCCATTTTAACAGAAACTGTTAGACCTGAAACATTTTTTATTTGTAAAGCGAGCATGTCGGCCGATGGACTAAATTCATCTGAATTTACGTACACGGTAATTCCTTTCTTTATCGTAAAAGTGCCTTCAGCAGGATTTAAAGATTTTGGCAAAGGAATAATATTGTAAGCATTTTGGGCTAAAGAGCTCCAAGCTATACACATGAATAAAATAATGAGTTGGATTTTTTTCATAGTTCGATTTGATTTAATTGATAAAGGTAAATGAACAAATTCAGAGTTTAGGTGTTTTTAAATTAGGAATTTCGAAATAGTTAATAAAATAAATGATAAATATTAGTCTCAAAATACTAATTTTGCAATCTTTGAAAATCAATTTATAAATCTAAAATGACAAAAATTTACAAAAAAGCAAAGTCCCGGCAGAATAGTCTATGGATTTTCGTTTGTTGGCTCATCTTTTCAAGTACAGCCATTGCACAAATAAAAACAATTACAGGAAATGTTAAAGACTCGAAAGGGGACGCAGTTCCTGGTGTGGCTATTTCAGTAAAAGGCACACCTACAAAAGGTACGACCACCGATGGAAATGGAAAATTTAGCCTTGGAGGCGTAGACGCTAAGACGGTTTTACGCGTAAGCTCGATTGGTTTTGAAACCCAAGAAGTGAATGTTGGCAATAAATCGGTCATTGAAATCGCTTTAGAAGAAAATGCCGCCAGCCTTGAAGAGGTAGTAGTCGTAGGTTATGGCGTACAGAAAAAAGTTAATATGACAGGAGCTGTGTCCACGGTCGATTCAAGAATGATTGAGAATAGGCCAACGACCAGTTTACAAACCGCATTGCAAGGAACTACGCCAGGACTAATTGTCACTAGAACCAATGGTCAGCCGGGTAATGAAGGCTTAGGTATTCAAATTCGTGGGGCAACTACCGCGAATGGATCCGTTGACCCACTAATCATTTTAGATGGGGTAACCGTTCCATCCATTACTTTACAAACAATGAATCAAAATGACATCGAGAGCATTAGTATTCTAAAAGATGCGGCTGCGGCGGCTATTTATGGAGCACAGGCTGCTGGGGGTGTTATCTTAATTACTTCTAAAAAAGGAAAGAATGGAAAAGTAACTTTTGATTATTCGGGTATGTCGGGGGCCGATTGGGCAGCTAATATTCCAGATAGAATGTCTTTATTAGAGGAAGCTAATTTCTCCAATTTAGCACGTAAAAATTCGGGATCTGGTCCTGAGTATTCTGATTTTGACTTGGAGCAAATAAAAAATAATGTGCCTTATTTAGTCAATCCAGCGGATACGACTCAATGGCTATTTTATAACCAGGAGCCATTGTCTCGGCAAATTTTGAAGAATTATACCTCCATGCAAATGCATAATATTTCAGCTAAAGGTGGAACGGATAAACTTAATTTCTTGATTTCAGGGGGTTATTACAACAAAAAAGGATTGTTTAAGTTGGGGCCAGACCAATTGACCCGCTACAACTTGCGTGTAAATCTGGGTGCAAAATTGACCAACAAGCTATCCTTAGATTCTAGAATTGCCTATACCAATGAACTGACTGAGCAAAACTCAAGAGGAGCCAGTGGTCAAGGATTAATCTATGATATTTATCGATTGAGAACTAGGACGCCATTTTTCACTCCTTTGGGTCAGTATAATGGAGCTGGTTCAGGAGCAACCACCTATGCCAACTTAGCTGAGGGTGGATATAATAATTTGAGCCGTAATTTCTTTGACGGAACTTTTACGTTCAAACTAGAAAATTTAGTTAAAGGATTAACCTTAAGATCGGTTGCCGGTACGCAATACCGCCGTGGCGATCGTTATATATTTAATAGGACGGTTCCATTATGGGGCCGTTTTGGCGTAAATCGCTATGTAAACCAAGTGAATTCCTATTCGATTTCAAATGATGTAACTAAGAATTTGAACTTGCAATTTTTGGCTAACTATGACTTGAAATTTGATAAGCATACATTTGGCGCTTTATTAGGTTACCAGTGGGAAGATTTCCGTTATGTAAATACAACATCGGGGGCAAGTAACATGGTAAGTAATGACTTGCCTACCTTGAACTTGGGAGATGATAAAACGAAAACTAATGCAGAGTCGATTGCTACCTATGCATTTCAATCCTTTTTTACACGTTTAAATTATAATTATGATGATAAGTATTTGTTAGAAGGCACTTTACGTCAAGATGAAAGTTCAAAATTAGCGGAAGATGGGCGTATTAAAATTTTCCCATCCGTCTCGGCTGGCTGGAACGTACACCGCGAAGCTTGGATGAACGAATCTTTACAATTCATCTCTGAATTTAAATTACGTGGTTCATGGGGTAGATTAGGGGGTGCATTGGGAAGTACCCTAGGTAACTACGATTACGTAAATCAATTGAACCGAGGATCTAACTTGGTGTTAGGAGATTCTAGAACTTCATTTATTTTCCAAGGTTCATTACCAAGTACTAATCTTTCTTGGGAAACCATCGAAACAACCAATGGGGGTTTTGACATTGGTTTAATGAAAAATAAATTACAAGTAAGTGGTGATTACTATTTAAAATCAAACAAGAATATGTTGACACCCCAACAACTTCCCGCCACCATCGGAATCGCAACCCCGCGTAAAAACAATGGAGAATTGAAATCATGGGGCTGGGAAATTGAGGTTAAATACCGGGGAAAGATTGGAGATAAGTTCAATTACAACATTGGTGGTAACTTCTCAGATAATCAAAACGAATTAGTATCCTTTTCAAACCGAATAGTGGTTTCGAGAGGAAATAATAGTTTAATTGAAGGTTATCCTCTTAACACGATTTGGGGATATCAAACCGCAGGATATTTCACCTCAGCAGATGAGGTTAAAGCATCGGCCTTCCAAGATAACCGCACTGGAGCTGGAGACATCAAATATATTGACCAAAATGGCGACAAGCTAATCACTGTCGGAAAAGGAAGTAAAGCCGACTATGGTGATTTAATTTTATTAGGTTCGTCAGCACCGCGGTATCTTTTTGGATTTAATCTAGGCTTTGAGACACATGGATTTGATTTTTCTGCCTTTATTCAAGGGGTGGGTAAAAGAACATTCTTAGCGGGATCAGAATCCGTTGGACCACTTTTGGTTACTTGGAAACAAGCGATGGGCATTCACAGTGACTATTGGACCCCTGAAAATCCAAACGCCTTGTTTCCGCGTCCTTTTGTTGGAGCCACGCACAATTTTGGAACTTCTGATAAATGGGCATTTAACGGCCAATATGCACGTTTGAAAAATATCCAATTGGGATACAAATTGCCAAGTATTTTAACGAAGAAAATAGGTATTTCAAAAGCACGTGTTTATATATCAGGACAAGATATCATCACTGTTTCAGCCATGGGAAAATTTGGAACTTTGTTTGATCCAGAATCAGCGAATAATGCGGACAATGATTATCCGTATTTCTCAACAGCTTCTGTGGGTTTAAATCTTTCGTTTTAATTTATAGACATTTAAAAGAACATTGAAATGAAAAATTCATTAAAAAATATTTTAGCAATAAGCGCCTCCATTTTATTCTTCACGGGATGTGAAGTAGAGAGGTTACCAGAAACCAATATTTCAGATGCGACGTTTTGGCGTTCGGAATCTG
>CAMDRO010000072.1 GCA_945906795.1 Spirosoma fluviale | reverse complement strand
CAACGATTCATCATGTTTTTTATTTTAGTAATTTTGCAACGTGTAAATATAACTAAAAGTGGAATGAAAGGTTTTATAAATTCGATTATTGGGGCATGGAGCGAGGATTGGAAGAAACCAACATTCAGACTCAGTTTTTTATTGGCCATGCTTTCATTTTCTATTTTTCCATGGAAAGCCTCCCAATATTTTCAATGGATTCAACAACGTGAAGGCATTATTTTATATGATTTACTATTGGAGTTTATCCCCTCAAAAAATGTCTCCTACCCGATTTTCTCCATCATTTATTGCACAGTCATTTACTTAATAATCAGACTTTTGGCTAGTCCAAAGACCTTTGTGTGGTTCGCTTGGGCATTTAACCTAGAAACTGCTTTTCGTTTTTTGACAATCTATTTAGTGGCCTTAAATCCGCCTTTAGGGATTGTAGACCTACATGACCCCTTAGCAAATTTATTTATCTATGGGGAAAATATGGCCATAACCAAAGACCTATTCTTTTCTGGACACACAGCCACCATGGTATTTGCCTGTTATTTTTTACCCCAAAAAAAAGAAAAAATTCTGGCCATCATTTTGACCCTTATACTCGTTGGCTTGTTGCTAATCCAACATGTGCATTATACCATTGACATTATCATGGCGCCTTTATTTACCTTATTGGCGATTAGAATTACAAAAATGTGGACTAAAAATTAATTCCCCGCTTGATGTTGACGGTTGCTTTGTCTAACTTTTCAAAGATGGAGTTATTTGATTTATATTCAGGAATTACCTCCTTGATTTTAGAAACGAGTTCATTATTATCTCCCGCGACCAATATCTCTTGAATCAGGTTCATTTGAATATCCATGTAAGAATAACTTGGCACATTCACTTTGGCAATTAAAATTTTAGGATGGTGAGTGGGCAACGTATTTTCATCCGTACTTAAAAGTTCTTCATACAACTTCTCCCCAGGACGTAAACCTGTAAATTTAATTTCGATGTCACGGTCTACGCGCATACCGCTTAGGGTAATCATTTTTTTGGCTAGATTAATAATTTTGATTGATTCTCCCATATCAAAGACGAAAACCTCACCGCCCTCGCCCATCGTAGCAGCCTCTAATACAAGTTCGCAGGCCTCAGGAATCGTCATGAAATAACGCGTAATATCTGGGTGTGTAACCGTCACAGGGCCCCCGCGTTCAATTTGCTTTTTAAATAAAGGAATAACCGAACCGTTTGAACCTAACACGTTACCAAATCGAGTCGCAATAAATTTGGTATGCATCCCTTCCAACTGATTCATCGACTGGGTATACATTTCGGCAAATCGCTTCGTGGCCCCCATCACATTGGTGGGGTTCACCGCTTTATCGGTAGAAACCATGACAAATTTATCCACCCCATTTTCGGCGGCTAAATCGGCTAAAATCCGAGTCCCTAAAATATTAATTTTAACGGCCTCGTAGGGATTTTTCTCCATCAAAGGCACGTGTTTATAAGCTGCCGCGTGAAAAACAACAAAAGGTTTATGCGTTCGAAAAATGTAGGACATTCGATTTATATCCGACACGTCAGCAACTTGAACAACAATCTCTGTATTAGAAGGAATACGGCCCACCAATTCATATTCTAAATCAAACAACCCAGACTCTGCTTGGTCTACCAAAATAATTTTTGATGGGAAACAGGCAACCAATTGGCGCACAATCTCAGAACCAATAGAACCAGCAGCGCCCGTAACCATAATAGACTTGCTATTCATTTCCTCCGAGATCATTTTATTGTTCATATGAATCTCCTCTCGACCAAGTAAATCTTCAATTTTAACATTATGAATTTGATTGATGGCAAACTCGCCACCTACCCATTTGTCTACCGGAGGCAATATTTTAACCACAACACCCCGATCCAAAAACACATCAGAAATTTTTCTCTTCGCCTGTATATTAATGTTTTTTATGGCCATAATGACCTGAAGCCCTTCATAGGTATCCACAAACTTATCTAATGCCTCATCTAAATTAAATACCCTGATTCCTTCGATGGTTTTGCCAACTTTAGAATCATTATCGTCAATGAATCCAAGTACTTGATAATTTATTCCTCGGTCATTTTGAATGACATTTTTAGTCAATAAACCCGAATACCCCGCTCCATAAATTAATACCCCTACTGCAGGTTTAAACTCATTAATAAACGATTCGTAAAACTTTTTAACCATGAAGCGAAGGCTCACCATTAAAAATAAACAAATGAAAAAATCAATAACTAAAATGGAAATTGGCACATAAATCAATGTTTCCACCTGTAAGAAATATCGAATCGCCAGCGAAATCAGTGCGGCCACCATCGTACCCGTAAAGATTGTTTTTAAGATTAATACCGCATCTTCAATACTCGTATGGCGGATAATCCCTGAATACGTCTTGAAATATAAAAAGGTAATTAAACGAATACTTAACAAGAAGACGAAATGATAAACGAAAACTTCTAAATGAAGTTCTTCATATCTGAAGTTTAAACGTAAAGTAGTAGCGACTAAAAAGGAAAAGATGGCAATAATGACATCAATGGCAAGAACTAACCACCTAGAAAGGAATCGATTTGAATAACGACGTATGAATAAAGACTGAGTCATTGACTGTTGTAAATCTGATTTAATTCAAGCTACAAAGTTACCAATATATTCATAAAATGATACCAAAATTTATTAAACGGGAAATCAATGATCAAATTAGCTCGAAATCTCCAAGCCATTGAACGACCTTATCCTTTTTATTCCACATCAAAACATCAATTATTGAAAGCCCAAGAACAAACTCTTTTGTTTGGCCCTGAAGGTAGGGATTCAAATTGGGTTTTAAAAAATGCAAATTAATACCATTTTCTTTGAAAAAGCCCTTTTCGTATAAATCTTGGCCATTAACCGCGTTAATATAGTTAGATTCCCCAAGAAATTTTGTGATTTCCATCAACCGTTCTGCTCGGCCTAATTCGGCAGAAATCCCTAATTCGGAGCTCTGATAGAATTTTTTCTCCAAACCCAGGTAGTCCCACGTGGCTTGAACACTTTCAGCAGCTAAATCTGCCAAACTCTCAAAATTTCTAAGTAACACCTGCTCGACCAGTTCCCTGACCAACGTATAATTTGGGGCTTTTTTATAGGCAGAATCTAATTGATTCATGAATTTATGGGGAAACTCCTTCCCCCAAGATACTGTTGATTCCCGTATGGTTTTATTTTGACTTTGTTTTTCTAAAGGAATGGTAAATAAAAATTCATTCCCCTGCATTACAATTCTATTCCGATTGATCCAGCCTTTTTTAATAAACATCACATCATCATAAAAGACAAAATGATCGACCGCTTGAACTAATTGGAAATAGCCCAGGTAAGGAAAAAAATAAGGTTGCATGATCGCTACCGCCATATGTTAATTTTCGCCAAATCCTGGCGCAGTTAAATCCACAATTTGGTCTGACTTCATGACGAGAACTCGCTCATTCTTTACGTCGGTCATATAGCCTATCGCCGTGACATCGGCTATTTTTTCCACTTTCTCGAAATCTTTTTGAGATACCGTAAACACTAATTCATAGTCTTCGCCCCCATTTAATGCCGCGGTCAATGGACTTAAGTTAAATTCGGTCGCCGATAAATACGTTTCATCGTCAATCGGAATATTTTTCTCAAAAATCCTGGCACCCGTATTTGAGGCATTGCATAAATGAATAATTTCAGAAGCTAATCCGTCGGAACAATCGATCATGGAAGTTGGCATAACCCCCATATCAGCCAATTCATGAATAATATCAAATCGTGCCACGGGTTTTAATTGGCGCAACACCACATAACTTTTACCATCTAATTCCGGCTGCATGGTCGGATTAGCTAAATACACTTGCTTCTCTCTTTCCAAAGATTGCAAACCCATCAGTGCTCCTCCAAAATCTCCTGTCACACAAATCACATCATTAGGTTGGGCCCCCGATCTTTTTGTCAGTTTATTTGCGTCAACAAGCCCTAGTGCGGATATAGAAATAATTAATCCTTGAAGAGAGGCGGTGGTATCCCCACCCACTAAATCCACTTTATATTCTTCACAAGCCTGTTTTATACCTGTATATAGTTGCTCGACAGCCTCCACCGAAAAGCGATTACTTAAACCTAAGCCTATGGATATTTGAGTGGGTTTAGCATTCATCGCTGCTAGATCAGAAAGCGCTAAACTAACTATTTTAAACCCCAAATGGGGCAATGGAGAATAAGATAAATCAAAATGAACTCCTTCAATCAATAATTCAGTGGTGGAAACCACTTCAAGTCCCCCGGCATCTAACGACGCAGCATCATCACCTATACCTATCTTAGTCCATGATTGATGAGATGAAAATGGTTTAGCTATACGCTCAATCAATCCAAATTCGCCAACACTTCCAATTTCAGTTCTCTTTTCCATATAATAAAAAAAGAGCCGCCTTTCTACAGGCGGCTCCCATTAAAGCATTTTTTTTAGGGATTTACTAAAGTCAAGGCCACTTTTTTATTGGTTGCCTTGATATAAGCTGTTGTAGTTTCTAAGGCCAAACTAGTTGCCGAAGGTGTTCCACTGATGGTTAATTCTAAGGTTCCATTGGTTCCTGAGGGTGCCCCTTCTGAGCTCGTCAAACCTGTTAAACTCAATTTTTTATTATCTGAGGACAATGAATAACTGCCTGTAAATTTTTTACCATCAAATTCGGTCAAAGTAACGGATCCTGCGGTGGTTAAATCCAATTTAAATTGTGCGTATCCCGCGACTAAATTAGCCGTTCCTCCTTTGGTATATTGGACAACGCCATCCCATGAAACTGAATTCGCCGACCACACTTTTTTAACCAAATCAGCGACCGTAGGAGTTACAGGTGTAGGAGTTACAGGTGTCGGGTCACTTTTAGAACTGCAAGCCCCAAAAAATAGGGTTGCGAAAAAGCTTAAAAATAAGATATACTGTTTCATAATATTAAAACTTATTTAATTCGTGTAAAATTAAAAATCTTTATTAAAAAAATGGTCTTTCAATGATTTTATTTAGCTTCGTGCTTGATAAATTTTACCTTGGAAAAATCATTGCCCATTTATACTAAATCACAATTAGCTTTACGAAATGGCCAGGACAGACCCGAAATTTGGGTAGCCTATGCTGGTAAAATCTTTGATATGACCACATCCAAGCTTTGGAAAAATGGAAAGCATTATGAGCATTGGGCAGGGCAAGACTTAACGGATGAACTCCAAGATGCACCACATTCAGCTAAAGTATTCGAAAAATTTGAACCTATAGGCCATTTAAAATAACATGTTACTACTCATTGAAAGTGGCTCTACAAAAACGGAATGGAGGTTTATAGCTAAACCTGATGAGCCTTATGATTCATTTTTTTCAGCCGGCATAAACCCCTATTACCAGTCGGCAAGCGAAATCATCACCTCGCAACATGAAGTCGCTACATGGCTGACAGACAAAAAAATAGAACAAATATACTACTACGGTACGGGTATCACGGGAGAGGACAAAATGCAAATCATCCAGGAATTTTTATCCAGTAACATCCAAGGGGCCAGCATGCAAATTGAGAATGATTTGATGGCGGCCGCTAAGGCGAGTTGCGGGGACGAAAAAGGAATTGCTTGCATTTTGGGTACGGGTTCCAACTCAGGTTTTTTCGATGGCCAAAAAATAACTGAGCAAATTCCACCGCTAGGTTTTTGGCTAGGGGATGAAGGGAGCGGCGGACATTTAGGTAAAATGCTTGTTCTTAGCTATTTGCACCATGAATTGCCGGATGAATTACGAACAAGTTTCATCGCCAGGTTTGGGGAACTCAATAGATTAGACGTTTTAGAAAAAGCCTATCGAGGTGAATTCCCTAACCGCTGGTTTGCTAGTTTTTCCAAATTTATATTTCAGCATCGCAGAGAACCCTTTTGTTATCAATTAATTGAGCGGTCGTTTCAGCAATTTTGCTCCTTGTATATTTTAAAATACACACAGGTACATGATTACCCAATTCATTTTACGGGTTCAGTCGCATTCTATTATTCCGATATTTTGAAAAGAGTTTTGAGCGCTCATAAACTAAAATTAGGGCACATATCTGAGGCGCCAATGGCTGGTTTGACCCTGTATTATAAAAATAAGCTTTGGCCTAAAAGTAAATAAGAGTTGCATTTTTACAAGAATTATCAACATTTGAAGATTTAATTTTTTAAATTGCATTGCGCCTTTGTACAAATACAAAACATATTCATCAATGACATCGAAAGTTAAATCCATAGGTACGAAACAAAAAGCATTAAAAATCAATTTAGATCTTAGTGTTTATGGTTCCTTCGCTGAAATTGGGGCTGGGCAGGATGTCGCCGCTAATTTTTTTAAAGCAGGAGGAGCGTCTGGAACAATCGCCAAAACAATTTCCGCCTATGATATGGCTTTTTCGGATGCCATTTATGGGGAAGAAGCCTCAGGAAAATATGTGTGTGAAACGCGGTTGATGAAAATGTTAAATCGCGAGTACAAACTATTGAATGTTCGTTTAACTGAGTCGGCAGATGAGAAGCGATTTTTTGCCTTTGCAGATACTGTTTCAGCGTTGAATTATCAAAAAACAAATGAAAGCCATGGCTGGATTGGACTTAGATTTCAATTAAAGCCCAATGGTGCTTTCAATGATGTGGTGATTCACGTGAATATGTTGGATAATGATAACATATTACAACAGCAAGCGCTTGGAATCATAGGAGTAAATTTACTTTATGGCTGTTACACGCATCATAACAACCCTGAGACCCTTCTTTTATCCTTATTAGATGATTTATCGACGGACCGGATTGAAATAGATATGATTCGGTTTGAAGGTCCAGATTTTAAAGATGTGGATAATCGATTGATGTCCTTGTACTTGGTCAAGCATGGCTATGCACAAGCGGCTGTTTTTGGGCCCGATGGAAATGTGATGCAACCCTATGATGCTCTTTCGAAAAAACATATCGTAGCCATTCGAGGTAGATTCAGGCCTGTGACCAATATTTTCTTAGATATGCTTAAAAAAGGAGTAAAGCAGTTTGAAAATGAGGCGGATGTGGATGATGATAAAATTTGTATTTTATCTGAATTAACCTTGCGAAATTTGGAAGATGGGACAAATCAAATTGATGAAAAAGACTTTTTGGACCGAGTGGATATTTTATGTTCTATAGGCCAAACGGTATTAATTTCTAACTTCCATGAATATTTCAAATTAGTTGCCTATTTGAGTCAATTTACCAAGTTGCGTATGGCGCTTATTATGGGTATGCCAAATTTAGAATATATTTTTGACGAGACGCATTACAAAGATTTGCCGGGAGGTATTATTAGTGCGTTTGCAAGTTTATTTGGCCAAAAAATAAAGCTTTATTTATACCCTACTTTAAATGAACAAGGTGAGATCATTCACTTAAATACATTTAAAACTGAACCGCATTTAGCGGGCTTATTGACCTATTTAAAAGACAATGAGAAGTTGGAGGACATCAAAAAATACGACGAGCATTTAATGACCATACGCACCGACAACGTATTAGGCATGATTCAAAATGGCGTGGGGGACTGGGAAAAAATGGTTCCCGCATCCGTAGCCAAGCAAATTAAGGAAAATCATTTATTTGGGTATACCAACCACTAAATTGTCTCTCAAAAAAATCGGTGAGAAATAGGAAGCATCCATTTACATGTTAGAATAAACGCACAAACTGGTCAAACAAATAACGAGAATCGTGAGGTCCAGGGGACGCTTCAGGATGATGTTGGACCGAAAATGCCTTCCTACCATGCACCTGTAGGCCTTCCACCGTTTTGTCATTTAAATTGACGTGCGTTAATTCGGCTTTGGAACTACCCATTAATTCGTCCATCTTCACAGCAAATCCATGATTTTGAGAGGTTATTTCAGAAAGTCCCGTGACTAAATTTTTCACTGGATGATTTAAACCCCGATGGCCATTGTGCATTTTATACGTCTTTAAGCCACACACTTGGGCTAAAATTTGATGTCCTAAGCAAATGCCAAAAACGGGTTTGTCGCTGTCTAAAAAACTAGTCACTGTGTCAACGGCATAGGGCATTACGGCTGGGTCTCCAGGGCCATTGGATACAAAATAACCATCCGGATTCCATTTTGAAATTTCGTCAAAAGACGTTTTTGCTGGAAATACTTTTAGGTAACAACCCCGCTCGGTGAGATTGGATAAGATACTTCTTTTTACTCCTAAATCTAACACGGCAACGCGGTGGGGTGCCTTTTCATCTCCTAAAAAATAGGAGTTTTGTGTGCATACTTGAGATGATAATTCAAGGCCTTCCATGGAAGGTATGTTAGAAAGTTCTTTTTTTAATGTGGCTAGGTCAAAAATCTCAGAAGAAATTAAGCAGTTCATCACGCCTTTTGTTCGGATGTGACGCACGAGTGCACGGGTATCAATACCTGAAATTCCCACGATTCCAGCCTTCGCCAAATAATCTTGAAGTGATCCATCTGAAGTGGCTCTTGAATGTACGGAAGCAAATTCATTACAGACCATTCCGGCAATTTGTACTTGGTCTGATTCGGCTTCTTCTTCATTAATTACGCCATAATTACCAATATGGGCGGTCGTATTAATGATGACTTGGCCAGCATAAGAAGGATCTGTATAAATTTCTTGGTAACCCGTCATTCCGGTATTGAAACAAATTTCTCCGCCATGTGTCCCAATTTTACCAAGTGCCTTCCCGTGAAAAAGAGTGCCATCTTGCAAAAGCAAAACGGCTGGAGTGGATTCAGTGATTCTCATAAAATATGAACTATATAATTTTGATGCTAAAATACGTAAAAAAAGGGCTTCAACAAATGCTGAAGCCCTTCAAAAAAATCTAAGAGAAATTAAACGTCTTCTCCTTTTTCTTCTGTTGACTCTTCAGTAGCCGCAGGTGCGTCTGTTGGCTCTTCAGCAGCGGGTGCTTCTTCAGCAACGACCTCTTCTTCAGTGGCCACTTCCACTTCGCTAACTTCTTCAGCAGCAGGTGCTTCTTCAGCAACGACCTCTTCAGTGGCAACCTCGGTAACTTCCTCAGTTTCAACTACAACTTCTACAACCTCCTCAGCAACTACTTCGGTTTCAGCTGTTACTTCTTCTATAACAACGGCATCTTCCACCACTTCAGCTGAAGGAGCTTCCGTAACCGGTGCGGCAGCAATAGCTTCAGAGCCATCTTCTTTCTTAGCTCCACTACGACGACTTCTACGAGTCTTACCTGCTTTTTCAGCAGATGCGGCTAACATAGTTTCGTTAAAGTCAACTAATTCAATGAAACAAATTTCGGCGTTATCACCTAGTCTATTTCCTAATTTAATAATACGAGTATAACCCCCTGGGCGATTAGCTACCTTCTCAGAAACGATTCCAAATAATTCCTTTACGGATTCTTTATTTTGCAAATAAGCGAAAACAACTCGGCGATTGTTGGTCGAATCATCCTTCGATTTAGTAATTAAAGGCTCTACATATTTACGTAGTTCCTTTGCTTTAGCTACCGTAGTTTCGATACGCTTGTGCAAAATTAAAGAGGATGCCATATTGGATAATAAGGCTGCTCTGTGGGAAGCTGTTCTTCCTAAGTGATTGAATTTTTTACCGTGTCTCATTTTTGTATTTCGTAAGTTAAAAGCTCTTTCGAGCTGCGGTTAGTTTATTCACATGAATAAACCACCTATTACTTGATTAATTAATCTTCATCTAATCGATATTTGGCAACATCCATTCCGAATGTCAACCCTTTTTCGTCGATTAATTGCTCTAATTCAGTTAACGATTTCTTTCCAAAATTGCGGAACTTCATCATATCTGAAATTTCTAATTTGGCCAATTCTCCTAGGGTACGAACATCTGCTGATTTTAAGCAGTTGTAAGCACGCACAGAAAGATCTAAGTCAGCTAAAGAAGTTTTCAAAAGCTTGCGCATGTGAAGCATTTCCTCGTCTACTACATTATCTTCTTCAGCCTTAGGCGTCTCAAAAGTCATTGTCTGATCTGAGAACAACATAAAGTGTTGAATCAAAATGTAAGCAGCCCCTTTTAGCGCATCTTCTGGATGAATAGAACCATCCGTTTCAATGTCTAAAACTAATTTCTCATAATCTGTCTTTTGCTCTACACGCGTGTTCTCAATGCTAAATTTAACATTTTTGATCGGCGTATAAATAGCGTCGATAGCTATATGACCGAAAGGCAATTCGTTTGCACGAGGCTCATCTGCGGGTACATAACCCCGTCCTTTTTCAATGAAAAGCTCGATATCTAATTCTTTAGAAGAATCAAGATGGCAGATCACTAAATCTGGATTTAAAACAGTAAAATAAGGAGTAAATTTGGCGATATCTCCTGCAGTAATGGCAGTTTGGCCTTTTACCTTTAGAGTTACCTTATTCTCTAAAATCTCTTGCGCTTTCTTAAAGCGAATTTTTTTCAAATTCAAGATGATTTCAGATACATCTTCGTGAACACCTTCGATAGCTGAAAATTCGTGTAAAACACTTGATATTTTCACGCTAGTGATGGCGTAGCCTTCCAGTGAGGAAAGTAAAATTCTACGAAGAGCGTTACCTATGGTAACACCGTAACCTTTTTCGAGTGGCTTGAACTCAAATAACCCGTGAAAGTCATCGGCTTTCTCCATTACAACTTTTTCGGGCATTTGGAATGCTAATATTGACATATTTCGTAGCTTAAAATGATACTGAAAAAACGTTATTGGTACTATT
>CAMDRO010000071.1 GCA_945906795.1 Spirosoma fluviale | reverse complement strand
CGGGGCTACGCTTGGCTATGCCGGTACCCCTTTGTTTTGCAGACTCGGCCATTTCGTGGCAGATTGACTCGGCCAATACAAAGTGTTCTTGACTGGCAACTTGAACGGTATAAGAATTCATGAATAGACGAAGAAAAAAATGAAACAATCATTAACGTATTTCTAGGGCAAATCAGACCCTAAAAATAAATCGTCGCCTTCGTCGGAGGGGAGATATTAAAAATGATTTTACGTATTTTATTTTCATTCTCTTTTGTAAACTTTGGTGTTTAACCATTAAGTTTGTCTCAATTTAGAGGCCAAATTTCAATAAATCCTAGCTTAAATCCCAATATTCCTTTAATTATTTCATGGAAAACGAGAATCCCCTTCGTGCAGAGTCTTTGATTTATGCCTATGCACAGGGGTATTTTCCGATGGCCGACGAACAAAATGGGCTCCAGTGGTATAACCCAGATCCACGTGCCATTATTCCTTTAGATACCTATAAGCCAGCTAAATCATTGCGTCCCATCATAAATAAAGGCATTTTTGAGATTCGAGTTAATACTAATTTTGAGGCTGTCATGCGGGCTTGTTCGATGCCCCGATCGGTGGAGGATGGGGTTTGGATTTCGGAAGAGATGATTTTGGCTTATACCGAATTACACCGACTAGGTTTTGCGCATTCCGTGGAGGCGTATTTGGATTGTCAACTTGTCGGTGGTCTTTATGGCATTGGTATCGGGGCTGCTTTTTGTGGGGAATCCATGTTTTCACAAAAGCCCAATTCCTCCAAAGTGGCTTTTCATTATTTAATTCAAATTCTCAAAACCAATCAATTTGAATTGTTGGATACTCAATTTATCAACGATAATGTACTGAGGTATGGGGCGATCGAAATTTCTAGAGCTATTTACCTGCGCCGATTGGCTAAAGCGTTGAAAAAAAACTGTAAATTCGAAATGATTCATACCATATGATTTTATCACCCATTACACATACAGAACAAGTAGTTCATATAAAGGACTTGGACACCCACAAGATCATTGATTTATATCGACGTGATTTTGGCATCGATGTGATTTCTGAATTGGGAAATTTTCCACAAATCGGAATTTTTCAATGTAAATCTAGTTTGCTTCGCTTTTATGCCCACTACGAAACCATTGCGGGCAAGGATGCTTTTTATTGCCAGTTGGCCCAAAAATATGCTTCCTATTATTCAGAAGACAAATGGGAGTTCAATGCCGTGCTTCCTTATTTTAAGAAGACATCCAAGGTGTTGGAAATCGGTTCTGGCAACGGGTACTTTTTGGATAAATTAAAAAAGCTTCAAATAAAGGACATTACCGGATTGGAGATTTCTAGTGATGCAGCCAAAACTTGTCAACAAAAAGGGCATCAGGTGATTAACTCGCCCATCGAAGATTTACCAGAGGATAAAACCTACGATGTCATTTGTTCCTTTCAGATATTTGAACATTTGCCTAATGTGGATGCGACCCTATTGAAATCCATCAAATTATTGAATAAAGATGGGCTTTTAATGATATCGGTACCTAATAACCTTTCTTTATTGTTTTCATTGGATCCCTACCATACCTTAAATTTACCTCCACATCATGTGATGCTTTGGGATGAGATTTCATTAAGGAAAATAGCTAAACTCTATGATTTAGAAGTGGTCGACATATTGAAATCGGAAGCAACCATCTCCGAGAAAAGCCGTATTTACAAATTGCAATTGGCCGGTATTTTTGGTTCATTTTTGGGAACGATTTTTCATACGCTGACTCGTTTTTGGGCTAAAAATTTAATGGGTCAGCGCTATGGTGCGGCCATCATTGCGATTTACCGAAAGAAATAAAATGTAAATTTTCGAGCTTTTGAGCTACCTTTGGACAATTTTACGATCCATGTATGTCAAAGTCGATTTTAGTGATCAAGTTTGGTTCCTCTTCCATCACCCATGCAAATGGGGAGGTGAATGAGCAGACTTTGGAAAAAATCGCAACCCAAGTAGCCACTTTGCAACCTAATTATCACATTGTGTTAGTGTCCTCTGGTGCGGTAGCCGCAGGAAAATCAGTAATCAAAAATTACAAAGGAACTTTGTCTGAACGTAAAGCAGCAGCGGCCGTTGGCAATCCGCTTTTGATCGCTAAATACAACCATTATTTTCAAAAATATGGGATTTCGATTGCGCAATCACTCTGCGAAAGGCATCATTTTTCTCAAAGAGAGCAATTTTTGCAATTGAAGGAAACGTATCAGGAACTTTGGAAAAATGGGGTCATCCCGATTGCCAATGAAAATGATGTGGTGAGCAATGTGGAATTGAAATTTTCAGATAATGATGAGTTGGCGACTTTAATTGCCACCGGCTTTGGCGCAGAAAAATTATTAATAAGTACGTCAGTGGGTGGTTTATTAGACTCAAATGGCGAGATCATTCGCCATGTACAGAAAATCGATTCAGATATTTTATCCGTAGTTAGCAGCGATACTTCCAGCACCGGCTTGGGGGGTATGATTTCCAAATTAACCTTTACCCGACTGGCTTCTAGGTTAGGCATTAAGGTGGTTATTTTTGGTTTAGATGAAGGCCGCGGAATTATAGATGCTTTGGAAGAAAAGATTGGAACGGTTTTTGAGGCTCAGGAAGCGAGTTTAACCGCGCGCCAAAAATGGCTAGCCACGGGAAGTTTAATCGCTGGAAAAGCCGTTTTAGATAAAGGAGCTGTGAAGGCGATAGGCCAAAGAAAGAGTTTGCTTTCAGTTGGGGTAGTCGAATATCTAGGGGATTTCGATAAAGGGGAAGTGATTGAATTATTAGATATCTCTCACAACCCGGTGGCTATTGCCCGTACTAGGTGCTCAAAATCCGAACTCCAACAAGTAAATTCAAGCATTGAGGTGGCCCATGCAGATGACATCGTCATCTGGTAATCAATTATATTTTTTTGCCAATTTAAAAGACTTTGGAAATTTCTCCCATGCCTTTTGCTATAGATATAATTGGGTAGCGTTGGCCCTCTTCTTTCAGCTCATTTCTAAACATTGATTTGGATTTTTCGCATCTAGGCTTCATTATTGATTTGGATTTTTCGCATCTAGGCTTCATTATTGGTTTGGATTTTTCGCATTTAAGCTTCATTATTGATTTGGATTTTTTATATTTGTAAATAAAATTTGATTTTTTTTCTTTAAAATGATTGTTTATGTATTTAAATCGCACGATTGATACTGAGTTATTGGCCTGGAAAAATTCTTCCCTACGAAAGCCTTTAATGCTTCGTGGTGCTCGTCAAGTTGGAAAAACTTCATCAGTTAAAAAACTAGCCACGTATTTTAGCTACTTTATTGAAATAAACTTCGATGAAAATAGAGAATATATAGAAATTTTTGAAAAGAATTTGTCGCTTACTGAATTAAGTGAACAACTAAGTATATTAACCAATACCCCTATTTTACCTGGGAAAACGCTCCTATTTTTCGATGAAATACAATCCTGTATACCTGCCATCAGTATGCTCAGGTATTTTTATGAGAAAATGCCTGATGTACATGTGATTGCAGCCGGTTCGATGCTCGAGTTTGCATTGGCCGATATTCCTTCCTTTGGTGTGGGTCGTGTCCGTTCATTATTTATGTTTCCCCTCTCATTCACTGAGTTTTTGCTCGCACACAAGGAAAATTTACTGTTGGACCTTTTAGCCAAGGCGACTGTTATAAATCCCTTGCCCGATGTTATACATAAGAAGTTGATTCTCTTTTATAAAAAATTTCTTGTCATTGGTGGCATGCCTGAGGCCGTTAGCACGTACATAAACACGCAGGATTTATTGGAGGTACAGCGTGTTTTAAACGATTTAGTTATTTCAGTGCAGGCCGACTTTGCCAAGTATAAAAAAAGGGTGCCTAGTGCTCGGCTTATGGAAGTTTTCTTAGCGATAGCTAGTCAGAACGGAACAAAATTTACGTATGCCTACCCCAATGCCACGCTGAATAACTTACAAATTAAGGAAGCGCTTACTTTATTGAAAATGGCTGGATTGGTCCATGCGGTGACTCATACGGCTGCTAATGGCATACCGCTGGGGGCTGAAACGAATTCTAAAAAAACGAAGTTGTTGATTTTTGACACGGGTATATTTCAAAGACTTTTGGGTTTAAATATTGCCGATATTGTGATTAGAGATGAATTTGATGTCATCAATAAAGGCCACATTGCTGAGCTTTATGTCGGTTTGGAATTACTTAAAGTTGAAAATTGCTATCAAAAAACGGAATTGTATTTTTGGCAGCGGGACGCAAAAAATAGCCAAGCAGAGGTAGATTATGTTTGTCAGTTTAATGAACACATCGTTCCCTTAGAAGTGAAATCGGGCACTAAAGGAAGCATGCAAAGCCTTTATTTGTTTTTAAAGGAAAAAAATATTTCATCTGGAATTAGACTTTCACTTGAAAATTTCTCAAACATAGACAAAGTTGATATTTTCCCCATTTATTCCATTCAAAATATGAAGGATCAATGGACCTCTTCCCCTAAAATTTGTTAAATATGACAAGCGTTGTGATTTTTTTCAATAAATCTTAAGTAATCACCTGTGTATACAATAATAAATACTGTTTTTGTGTTTTATTTCACAATATTCATACTTATTAATGGAAAGATTTTTAGGGAAGGCACTTATTTTTGGCAAAATTCAACTAAGAAACTCCTATTAATTGCTAATAGATTCCCATTAATTATTCAAGATTTCTAGGAGCATCGCTTGGCTCATGTACATAAAAATGACATCGTCATCTGGTAAATTGCTTACGCAATCACCACCGCCTTACCACTTTCCACATCTTGTTCCACCACTTTGTACTTCACATTTTCTTTGGTGCTGCCATCCATGTATTGTACTTTCACGCGCTGATTGCGATCCGCAATCTTAATCGCATGACGTGGCGCCACTCGCTCCACCGAACGTTGGGATGGATCATGGTAATCCATGCCCGAACCAACTTCCGAACCCGAAGCTAAACCGCCCACCAATGATGAAATAGCCTCATCTTTACTTAATTGGAGTTTTGGCGCCTTTTCCCTACTCGGTTTTTGAGATTGATTCGTCGACTGTACCTCCGGGATTTCTGCTTTGATCACAAAACTAATCGTGTCCATATTCACCCTCGCTACAAATCGCTGAAATAAATTCACCGCCTCAAACTTGTAAATCAATAAAGGATCTTTTTGTTCAAATACCGCATTTTGCACCGACTGCTTTAAGTCGTCCATCTCACGTAAATGTTCCTTCCACTCCTGGTCAATCAAAGATAAGGTGATGAATTTCTCCATCTCCGTCAGCACTTCTTTTCCGTTTGAATCGATTGTTTTTTGTGCATCTACCACCACACCGGTGACCATTGCCCCATTGGAGATAGGTACCTGAATTCCCGAATATCCCTGACGCTGTGCCTCTCTCGCGACCTCAATCACCTGCTTGCTAATAGCTTCGTTTTTCGACTTATAATGCTGCTCCGCCGCTAAAAACAATTTCTCTGTCTTAGCATCCGGCGACATTTTAGTAAACTCCTCCTCGCCAAACGGCGGCTCCATGCCCAATAACTCAATCACTTTTAACTCTAACTCAGTATAGTTGGTGTAAGTAGTTGAAATATCTTGACACACATCAAACAAAATATTGATGATATCCAACGATAAACGCTCGCCCAAAAGTGCATTTTGTCGACGCTTATAAATCGCATTTCTTTGGTAATTCATCACGTCATCGTATTCCAATAAACGCTTTCTAATCCCAAAGTTATTTTCTTCCACTTTCTTCTGCGCACGCTCAATCGACGAAGTAATCATCGAATGCTGAATCACTTCGCCTTCATCCATGCCCAGTCGGTCCATCACTTTCGCAATACGATCCGAACCAAAAAGACGCATTAAATTATCTTCCAAGGAAACAAAAAACTGAGAAGATCCCACGTCGCCTTGTCGGCCTGCGCGACCTCTCAACTGCCTATCCACACGTCTAGATTCATGGCGCTCAGTTCCAATAATCGCCAAACCACCCGATTCTTTAGACACTGGACTTAATTTAATGTCGGTTCCACGACCGGCCATGTTGGTGGCAATGGTTACTTTTCCAGACTGTCCCGCCTCAGCCACAATCTCAGCTTCCCGAGCATGCTGTTTGGCATTTAATACATTATGCTGAATCTTACGAATATTTAGCAATCGACTCAATAATTCAGAATTCTCCACCGAGGTTGTACCCACTAAAACAGGCCTTCCTTGGTTGACTAATTCCTGTATTTCTTCCGCCACCGCATTGTATTTCTCACGCACGGTGCGATACACCTTGTCTTCATGATCATCCCGCTGGATGGGTTTGTTGGTCGGTATCGAGACCACGTCCAACTTATATATCGTCCAAAATTCCCCAGCTTCCGTTTCTGCCGTACCCGTCATACCCCCTAATTTATGGTACATACGGAAATAATTTTGAAGCGTAATCGTCGCATAGGTTTGTGACGCATCTTCCACATTTACGCCCTCTTTCGCCTCAATCGCCTGATGCAAACCATCTGAATACCGTCGGCCTTCCATCACACGACCCGTTTGCTCATCCACAATCTTCACCTTGCCTTCCACCAAAATATATTCGGTGTCTTTTTCAAACAAAGTGTAGGCCTTCAGCAATTGGTTTACCGTATGAATTCGAGACGCCTTTTCGTTGTAATCACGAATCAACTGCTCCTTCTGCATTAAACGCTCAGCGTCATTCAGCGCAGTATTTTTTTCAATTTTATTTAAATCAATCGATAAGTCAGGAAGCACAAAAAAGCTAGGATCTTCGGTGTTGCCACTCATGAACTCCAATCCCCTCTCGGTCAACTCTACCTGATTATTTTTTTCCTCAATCGTAAATAATAAAGGTTCATCTGCCTGAGGCATTAATTTTTGGTTTTCTGCCAAATAAATCCCCTCGGTATCATTCATTAATTGCTTATTGCCACTTTCTGATAGAAATTTGATCAAAGGTTTTGACTTAGGTAATCCCCTAAAGGCCCTAAATAAAGAAAGTCCCCCTTCTTTTTTATCTCCTGCGGCCACGAGTTTTTTCGCCTCGACTAAGAAGTTTTGAACGATTTGTTTTTGCGCTTCCACCAACTTATGAATACGCGGTTGGAATGCCTCAAATTCTTGTTCGTCACCCCTGGGAATAGGGCCTGAAATAATTAATGGGGTTCGTGCATCATCGATCAACACGGAATCCACCTCATCCACCATGGCAAAATGATGCGGTCTTTGGACTTGGTCCTCAAGACTACGTGCCATATTATCTCTTAAATAATCAAAGCCAAATTCATTGTTGGTACCATAGGTAATATCAGCCATATATGCCGCACGACGTGCTTCCGTATTTGGCTCATGCTTATCGATGCAATCCACTTTCAAGCCATGAAACTCAAATAATGGTGCATTCCATTCGGAGTCACGTTTGGCCAAATAATCATTCACCGTCACTATATGTACCCCACGTCCCGCCAAAGCATTTAAATAAGTGGGAAGCGTGGATACCAAAGTCTTTCCTTCCCCCGTGCCCATCTCAGAGATTTTTCCCTGATGTAAGACAATTCCACCGATCAACTGCACATCATAATGCACCATATCCCAGGTGATTTCATTGCCAGCCGCATTCCATTGGTTTAACCAAATCGCTTTGTCACCTTCAATTTTAACATGGTTTTTTTTAGCTGCAATGACCTTGTCGTCCATGGTCGCAGTAACGATCAATTGCTTATTCTCTTTGAATCGCCTAGCTGTTTCTTTGACCACTGCAAAGGCCTCAGGAAGCAATTCAAGCAATATAATTTCTAGTTGTTGGTTGCGATCTTCGGTTAATTTATCAATGGCAACAAAGAATTTTTCTTTTTCGTCGATGTCCTCAGTGGCCTGACCTTGCTCATGTAAAGATTTAATTTCGGCATCGATATCCGCTAAAAATGATTGAATTCGCTCTTTAAATTCAGCCGACTTAGCCCGCAAAGCATCATCAGAAATGGAGGCTAGTTGGGCAAATGCACTTTTGATTTGATCGACAAGCGGTAAGATAAGCTTGATATCGCGATCAGATTTAGTGCCAAATATTTTGTAAACGGATTTGCTTAGTATGGAAAACATTGTATTTATTCTGCCCTTTTCATCGGGTGGTGAAAAATTAAAACGCAATTTACCAATTTGAATTTTTATCCTCGCTATGTTCCACGAATTAATCCAAAAAAAATGCCGTAATCTTTTTTAAATTGTTTTGATTTGTATTGAAATTTTAAAAATTATGTCTGAATATCCCGTTCCACCCCGCCGCCCACCTCGTAAAAAACTTAAAATGCCCTTGTTTGGAGGCATGGGAGGAAGCAGTAACCAAGGCCCTTCCACCGACTGGGGAGTGAAGAATTTTAGTACGATCATTTTTGTGGTAGGCTGCTTGGGTTTATTAGCTCAGATTTTCTTGCCCGACCTTTGGGCTGAAAAAATGTATGATTCAAAAAATGAAATTTCGGATATTTCCATCGACGGAGCCTTACGGAAAAAATATACGGACGCTTCTGACCCTAGTGAAATTCATTACATCTTAATTGTCCGTGAAAAAAATGGGGCCAGAAAAAAGTTTGATTTTTTTCGAGTGAAACCTAATTTTTTTGACCAAGTGGCGGTGCCTCAGCGATTATTCAAATCCTCGGGAAGTTTAGATGTTCGGGTGACTCGATTTACCAAACCTGACACCACGCTTAAAATCGAATTTTTAGAGGACTAATCCTTCGTTTTTCAATTTAATAGTTAAATTATATGGATCTCTTACACGTTTATTGAATTTTTGAAAAAATTACATAATTATGTGTAGGCTAATTATCTTTGATTAAATAGGACTGAGTTTTAATATACTATCATTAAATCAATATTAAATTTTCAAACTTTTTGATCAGTTTATTGATTATTCGGTTTTTTATTTTTAAACTTAAATCGTTATAAGTTTTTAAATATCTCATCATAAACATTATATACTCTCTGAGCGTATAATCAAACATATTACTACGATGCCTGTTTGGAATTCATCCAGTATGGGTCATTTATTATCAAGGTCATTATTTGGTTTTTCCAAAAGTGATTTAACAATGGCTTTAGGTTATGGTACTTTTTCAGATTTTATTGATAAGGCCTTATTGAAGGATGCGGCTTTGCCTGCGGCTCCTAATGCTTGGGTAAATACGGTGCCGGCCCAGATCCAACAAACAGATGGAAGTGCAGGGCGTTGGTATAATGAAATGACTGCTTGGTGGTACTCTCGCATGGTGAATGAGGGGTTGAACATGCGGGAAAAAATGGTTTTGTTTTTGCACAATCATTTTTCAAATGAGCGCGACAAGGTGAACTATCCTCAAAATATGTATGCCCAAAATCAATTGTTTCGCAAATATGCCTTTGGGAATTTCAAACAATTAGTCAAGGACGTTAGCAAGGATCCTGCGATGCTCATTTACCTAGATGGAAATAACAGTCGAGGAGTGAACCCTAATGAAAATTATGCGCGTGAACTCATGGAATTATTTACCATGGGCATCGGAAATTATACGGAGACGGATGTTAAACAAGCGGCTAAAGTACTTTCTGGTTATTTAGTTTCGGGATTAACGTCAACTTTTGTGCCGGCCCGTTGGTATACAGAGGCCAACGTCTATGTATTAGGTAAAACAGCTAAATTTGATACCAACACATTAATTGACCATATTTTTGATCAAAAAGCTACAGCACAATTTATTTGCCGAAAGCTCTACCAAGAGTTTGTCTATTACAAACCTGATGAAGTATTTATCAGTAAAATGGCCTCGGTCCTTAAGGCGAATAATTTTGAGATGAAGCCATTATTGAAATTTTTATTCACTTCAGATGATTTTTATAAAAAGGAAATCATTGGAAGTAAAATTAAAAGCCCAACGCAATTATTAGTCGGTAGTGCCAAATTATTGCAAGTTAAAACTCCCGATTTAAATAATTTTTATGAATTAGCGAGGACTTTACAAATGCAATTATTCCAGCCACCCAATGTGGCAGGTTGGCCTGGGCAGCGAGAGTGGATAAGTTCCACCACCTATTCTTATCGGGGTGGATTCACCGATTCTTTGTTGACCGGTAAACGCTATAATGGGGCAGCGGTCACCTCAAAACTGGACCCTATACCCTTTGCCAGAACATTTTCCACCTCGGAAAAGGCGATTGAATTTGTGGACGAGTTGGTCGGATTAGCCTTACTATTTCCACTATCCGATACACGCCGAAAGTTTTTGTTGGATACATTATTGGACGGCACGATTGTCGCCAACTGGAATACCTATACGGCCAATTCGGATGCGCGGGTTAATAAATTTTTAAAAGCGTTGATGCGTTTACCTGAATACCAACTTTGCTAACATGAAAAAGAACGTATCTAGAAAGCAATTTTTACAACAAATGGCCTTACTCAGTGGCGGGGCTGCTTGGGGTATGGGCTCAGTGACTGGAAAAGCATATGCACAAGTTCCCGCCTCCATGGCTTCCATGGTTGCTGGGGCGCAACCTGGTAAAGCCTTAGTTATTATCCAATTGAGTGGAGGAAATGATGGGTTAAATACCGTCATTCCGGCTGAGGATGATCAATATTTTGTCAAAAGACCTGATATAGGCATTAAAAAAGATGCGGCGATCCCTCTCAAGAATGGCATGTATTTGCACCCTGCAATGACTGGGATAAAAAAAATGTATGATCAAGGGAAAGTAAGCGTGCTTCAGAACATTGGGTATTCGAATCCCAATCGATCACATTTTCGTGCCACGGATATTTGGAACACGGGCTCTAATGCCAATATCGTTTGGGATGAAGGCTGGGCTGGAAGGTACTTAAGCATTAAATATCCTCAATATCCGATGAA
>CAMDRO010000070.1 GCA_945906795.1 Spirosoma fluviale | reverse complement strand
AGAAAATTAACGGAAGAATGGATTGAAGAATATAATTACAATAGACCACATGAAACTTTAGGAAATTTAACTCCTATCGAATGGAAAGAAAAAGTGCTTAATAACCCAATGTCTACAGTTTTGACTGTCTGAAAAAGGGGGTACTTACAAAGTTTTTAAAGCTAACAACAAAATAACTGTGCCTAACATGGGTTTGGCAAAAGTGGCGGTTCAGTGCTCCGCAGACACATTTGTGGTTAATCAAAGTTTGGTTCTCCGTATCAACATTTGTGGTGAAAATCGCCACCTTCGCCAAGCCCGAAAACGTTAGCGGCAATCGTAAAGACCGACACAACAGCCAACCGCTTCGTGATTTAATTTTTTATCCACCGCACAAAAAAATTTGAAATTCTGCCAACCCACAATTGGCACATTTAGCTTTGCCCACCCCACCCTACTTATACTTATTATCGGCAGCATTTTATATTTGCTGCCGTATTATAGTTTTTGTATATTTGCTTAATTATCAAGACCAATCGCTACAGACAAACTAAATATCGACAAATTAAAGAGCCATTTTAAAAGCGGAAAAAGCTTTGAAACAAAGGATATTGTTGCATTTTTCAAAAAAAACGAATTAGGCATTACGCAAACTGCTGTAAACTGGAGAGTGTATTCCTTAGTTCAAATGGGCTTACTTAACCGCATTGGGAGAGGGAAATTTATTATTGGTGAAGGAAAAAATTTCATTCCCGAAATTTCACCAAAAATGAAAGCGATTAATAGTAAACTTAAAAAGAAATTTCCTTACCTGAAAATTTGCATTTGGAATACCTCTGCTCTAAATGAGTTTATGGTTCATCAGCCAGGACGGTTCTATTTGCTTATTGAAGTAGAAAAGGAAGCTACTCAATCCATATTCTACTTTTTAAAAGAAGCTAAATATTCGGTTTTTATTGACCCTACAAGTGATCTATTAGAAAAATATTTGCCAAGTGAAAAGGAATCATTGATTATAAGGTCGCTTGTTTCTGAAGCGCCAATTCAAAATGTAAAGGGAATTAATACTGCGTCATTAGAAAAAATGTTGGTTGATATTTTTTGCGATAATGTAATTTTTGCGGCACAACAAGGGAACGAAATGCGAACTCTTTTTAAAGAAGCGTTAAATAAATATTCGGTTAACGAAAACAGGATGCTACGTTATGCAGACAGAAGAAGAAAAAAAGAAAGCTTTACTAAATACTTAAATTCAATTACAAATTTACGGCAGCAAAAGTGATTTGCTGCCAACTTATAGAAAATGATTAGTCAAAAAGAAATATCAATAGACTGGATTAACAAGGTTTCTAAGGGAAATCGAAATGCGGACAAAATCCTCGTGGAGAAAGTGACTCGTGCCTTGCTTTTGCTGGAAGGGCTTGTAAAGCAGAAACTGCCCTTTGTTTTTAAAGGTGGAACTGCATTAATGCTTCACTTAAATTCCGCAAAGAGATTATCAATTGACATAGATATTATTTTACCGACTACACCAAAAAACTTAGAAGATATTCTTGACGTAGTTGCAAAAGAACAAGGCTTTATTCGCAAGGAATTACAGCACCGAAACACTAAATCAAAAATTAAGAAGGAGCATTATAAATTTTTCTATACGCCCATTCATAAACCAAACAAGGAAGAAGAATCTGTATTGCTCGATATTATATTTGAAGAAATAAATTATGAACGAGTTATAAAAATCCCAATAAAATCAACTTTTATTCCGATTAAAGGAGAACCTCTTTTAGTAGATGTCCCTTGTTTGGAAGGCATATTAGGTGATAAACTAACAGCATTTGCTCCGAACACAACTGGAATTCCATACTTCAAAAAAGAAGACAGTATGAGTATGGAAATTATGAAGCAACTCTATGATATTGGAAATTTATTAGACGTTGTGAGCGATGCTAAAATTATTAAATCGACATTTTACCGTTTTGCTGCGACTGAATTAGTTTATCGAAATCAAAGCGGGATGAACGAAAAGGATGTGCTGGATGACATTATGCAAACCTCACTTTGTATTGTTACTAGAGGTGCTGACGGAAAAGGAGAATTTGAACAATTGCTACTCGGGATACAACGTGTAAGCGGTTTTATTTTCTCTGAAAGTTATCATTTAGAAAAAGCAATAATACACGCATCTAAAGCAGCATATTTATCTGCATTGATTTTGCACGATGCAAAGGGAGTTGAAAAATTCAAAGACCCATTGGAATTAAAAGATTGGATAATTGCAGAACCAATGAATACAAAACTGAACAAATTCAAAAAATCCAATCCGGAAGCGTTTTTCTATTGGTATAAAATTTACGAACTATCAATACAAGCAAGATAGTAAATTGCACTAAGCCCCTAATAGACTGGACTAAATTTTAAAACGATTTTAGAACTTATTGAATTAATTCATTGATAGCAACATTATTTGAGCTTTATTCAATACTCTCCTACCTCTAATTTAAAATCTACTTTGTTCTTCGTAACTTTAAGGACTAGAAATTTATCCAAATGAAAGTTATTCAGGTAGTCGGGGCGCGGCCCAATTTCATGAAAGTTGCTCCATTGCACAGAGCCATAAAAAACTTACCCGGATGGACTTCAAAAATCGTTCATACGGGTCAGCATTTTGACGCCAAAATGAGTGATATATTTTTTACACAATTAGAACTTCCAAAACCTGACTTTTTCCTGGGCATCGGTGGGGGATCACATACCGAAGTCACCGCCAAAATCATGTTGGCCTTCGAAAAAATCGTCGAATCCGAAAAGCCTGATCTTATAATCGTAGTAGGCGATGTCACATCAACCCTTGCTTGTACTTTGGTAGCCATTAAAATGGGCATTCCGTTAGCACATGTGGAGGCGGGTCTACGTTCAGGGGATCGAACCATGCCAGAAGAAATCAATCGAATCTTGACTGATTCAGTGGCTAATTACCTGTTTGTTACGGAGCAAAGTGGGCTCGACCACCTTAAACGCGAGGGAGTGCCCGACGAAAAAGTATTCTTTACGGGTAATGTGATGATTGACTCCTTGATTCGCTACCAAGAAAAAGCAAAATCCAGTACCATTTTGGAAGAATTGGGTTTGCAACCGTCAGACTTGGAAAATAGACGCGAAGTATCGCGTCCCGACGATAACAATTCAGACACCGAAAATAGACACGAAGTATCGCGTCCCGACGAAGCCGATTATATCGTGATGACGATGCATCGGCCGGCCAACGTCGATACCCAAACTGGCTTACAAGCTATTTTAGAATTAATTGAACTGAGCACATCGAAAATAAAAGTAGTATTTCCCATACATCCTCGAACCAGATCAAACATAGCTAAATTCGGTTTAGAGGATAAATTGACAGCTAATAAAAATTTAATTTTGACTGAACCTTTGGGTTATTTGGAGTTTATCCAACTAATGACTCATTCAAAAGCCATATTAACTGATTCAGGGGGAATTCAGGAGGAAACTACCTATTTAGGGATTCCATGTTTAACCTTCCGCGATTCCACTGAAAGACCCATCACAGTTACTTTAGGTACCAATCAGCTGTTAGCCGACCTTAATCCCGAAAAAACCTTTGCGGCCTTGGAAGAAATTTTAGTTGGCCATCGTAAAAAGGGCCAAATTCCTCCCCTTTGGGATGGACATTCGGCAGAAAGAATTGCTGAAAACTTATTCAACATATTTACAAAATAATGACTTCAGACGCGTTAACCGATTATGATTTTTGGAAGAATTATTGGCTTAGCAAGGAAGGCTTGATATTTCCAATACCCGAAAATTATACATTTACCAAAGAGTTAGCCCAATTAATCGAAGCCAAACAATTAAAAAATTTAGTAGAAATTGGCGGTTTTCCGGGCTATTATTCTGTTTGGGCAGGCAAGAAATTCGGCATCAAAAGTACCCTTTTAGATTTTGTTATTTTAGATGAATTAGTGGTCCAATTAAAAAAGGCCAATGAATATGAGGGTCAAATTGACATTTGGGAAAAAGATTTGTTTTCAAATGATTCGGAAGGAAAAAATTCGTTTGATTTAGTCATCTCAAACGGCCTTATTGAGCATTTCAAAGATACCCAAGATATTATAGAAAGGCATGCCAATTATTTGACAATCGGGGGTCAATTGTTTATCAGTTTACCTAATTTCAAGGGATTAAATGGTTGGTTCCAGCGAACCTTCGATCCTGAAAATTATGCTAAACACCATATCCCTTGTATGGATATTGATTTTTTAACAAAAATTTGCCAGCATTTGAATTTGAAAAATATTAACGTCAATTACTTCGGTGGATTTATGTTATGGCTTGAAAACGAGTCCACTCAGCCATTTTGGGTTAAAGCATTCAAAAAAGCTTGTTGGCTCCCTTTAAAAATTTTCTTTACATTAGTCCCTATTCAAACCAAAGCTTTTGCTCCATACATATTAATTAAGGCTGAAAAATAAATGAATCCTAAAGCACTCAAGATCGTCATGCTTTCCTACCATAACCAAAATGGAGGTGCGGGAATTGCCTGCGGAAGATTGGCCGTTGCCTTAAAAAATATAGGTCATGAGGTTAGCTATTTAGTTCAAGAAAAATCAGGAGAAGATGCGGCTATTTCAATCAATCGTTCATGGATACAAAAAGGGATTGCTTGGCTTCGATTTATTTTAGAAAGACTTTATTTCCTTCCGAATGAAAAAGACAAATCGATCCGATTTTTATTTAATCCGGGGGTTTTTGGCCAAAATTTATCTCAACATCCTTCATTAAAATCTGCCGACATCATCCACTTGCACTGGATGAACTTCGGATTCATGGGAATTTCGGATATATCTGACCTATTAAAATTAGGGAAACCTGTGATTTGGACATTGCATGATATGTGGGCATTTACGGGCGGATGCCATCACAGTGGCGACTGTAACCGATTTCAAATTAATTGTGGCCAATGTAAATTTGTGAAACAGCCCGAACATTGGGATTTATCACATAAATTATGGGCCAAAAAAGCAGTAGAATTTGACTCAAATAATTTGAAAATAATCACGTGTAGTGAATGGTTAAAAGAAAAGGCTGCCGCTAGTACCATTTTATACCCAAGAGATATTACACATATCCCAAATACCATTGACATTCAAGTATTCAAACCCGGAAATAAGGAGCAGGCAAGAGTTAAATTAGGTTTAGATCCACATAAAACTTATTTGTTGTTCGTAGCCATGCGAGTAAATGCGCCGGCGAAAGGCTTTGATTATTTAAGTAAAGCGCTGGAAATATGGGTACAAAATAATCCAACTCGTGTTGCTCAAACAGAACTAATGATCGTCGGCGGGTTAACGGATGCAGATATGATCCATTCGTTGCCCTTACAGGTGAACTCCATGGGACATGTTTCCGATCCCGAAAAAATGATTGATATCTACCGAGCCGCGGATCTATTCATCACCCCGTCATTGGAAGAAAACCTGCCCAACACTATTATGGAGGCGATGGCCTGTGGTACCCCTAGCATCGGGTTTAATACCGGGGGCATTCCAGAAATGATTGCCCACAAAAAAAATGGATATGTGGCCCAAAAAATGGATTCCAATGATTTGGCTACAGGAATACATTGGCTCCTAGAGAACCTAGCAACAGCCTCTATCGATGGAAGACAATTTGTAGAAAAAAATTATTCGGAGGATATTGTATCTCAAAAACATATCGATTTTTATTTAAAATCCATTCAAGATGTCAGCCAAAATTAGTATCATCACGATCACATATCAGGCGGAAGAATATCTACAAAGAACGCTGGATAGCGTTCATGCACAAGGAAATCGAGATCAATTTGAGTACATCATCATCGATGGAAATTCCCATGATCAGACCATGAGCATCATCCAAAACGGGTCGATCAAACCAGACCATTTAATCTCGGAAAATGACCGAGGAATTTACGATGCTATGAACAAAGGTCTAGCTAGGGCTTCCGGTGAGTATGTGATGTTTATGAATGCTGGGGATCAATTTGCAAGCGATGACACCTTAAAAACTATTTTAAATCACTTAGCAAAAAACCCAGATGTGTTGTATAGCGACGCAAATTTAGTTGATTTAAAAGGGAATTTTATAGGCAAAAGAAGTGAAGCCACCCCACATCAATTACCACAAAATTTAACTTGGAGAGATTTTAAATTTGGCATGCTCATCTGCCATCAAGCCTTTATTTGTAAAAGATCGTTGGCACCCGACTTCTCACTTAAATACCAATTAAGCTCCGACATTGATTGGGAGATAAATTGCTTAAAACAAGCCAAGGATATTAAATACATGCCGGAGCCCATTTGCAATTACTTAATGGGGGGAGCATCTGTACAAAACCTTAAAAAATCTTGGGTAGAAAGATTTTATGTGTTATCCAAGCACTTCGGTTTAATCAAAACATTGATGAATCACCTCGTTATTATTTTTAGGGGAATTCGGTTTGCCTATAAAAAAGGTGAGAAATATTGGTAATTTTAAATACATTTAAACGTTTATGAAATACGTCAAAAACCTTTTATTTTTATTTATTCTTTTTTCATGTCCATTAGCACAAGCCCAATTATTTAGACTTGAAGCAGGGATAGGGGCTACTCAAATTTCATGGCTGGAAAGTCAGGCAACCACTGATTTGAATGTCCAATTATCCATTCAAAAAACACAATCGAAACGTAAATTTTTTGTCTCCTTAAAAGCATTTGGAAATATCCACCGGTCGAATGTTGACCGGTTGAAATATACGTTTATAGAACCGCGTAACACCTATTCAAGTACAATTAGTCCCAATGAAGAATTATTTTCAAATTATAGAGGTTCTGAAGCTGAAGTTGGATTTTTATGGAATCAAAAAACAACTATACTCCCAACAATTTATCCCATACTGAGCCTATACAGCCATTCCATTGCCAGAAAAATAAGTTCCAAAAATTCCAATTACATAGAAGAAGAAAAATACAGCCTACATGGAATTAATGCCGGCATTGGAGTGATTATTCCTGGAAAAATAGTGACTACATTTCAAGGACAAATTTTTGAGCCCATCATTAGGAACATTAAATTATATGGTAATTATGTAGGAGTGCCGTATAGTTCAACAAAATTTACAAACGACTTTTGTTATAGAGGAAAAATAGGATTTAAGAAAGCCAAAATAGGTGCTTTAATAGCCTATGAAATATTAAATTTAGGAGCTGCCGAAAATAAAAAATCGAAGTCAATCCTTGCCTCTCAAGCAAATTCTCTATCTATTTCATTCTTATATGAATTTTAAATTATTACTATTATCGCTCCTTATTTCTGTTCACGCTTTATCCATTCAATCGGATAGTCTAAAAACAACGGAATTAAACAATATAGAAGTAAAAGTATTTGAAAAATCAAGGCAAAAATTAACGAGTCCTGATGCTATTTCAATCTTAACAGACAAAATCATTAGTCCTACCAACGGGACTAGTTTTGTCAGTGGATTAAATACCCAAGCCGGAGTTCGTATGGAGGAAAGATCTCCCGGAAGTTATCGAATCGCTATAAGAGGTAGCTCGTTGAGAGCGCCCTTTGGCGTCAGAAATATTAAAGTTTATTGGAATCAAATCCCCTTTACAGATGCTGGGAACAACACCTACTTATCTTTATTAGAGCCTGATTTGTTTCGTCAAATTATCATTACAAAAGGTCCCGGTGGTGGACTTTATGGAGCGGGTACAGGTGGGGCGATACTTTTCAACAGTGGGTTTGATTTGAAAAATAAAGTCAAATTTCAAACGATGTACCCTTCCCTTGGAGGATTAAAAACATCCATTGATGTTAATCTAGGAAATGCCTTTAATAATCATCGGATATATGGGTCTCAGTGGCAGCAAGAAGGATTTAGAGTTCAATCTGCCATAAAAAAACAATGGATTTCTTACGAATTCAATCATTCATTTGGCACCTCAGGAACCATCAGCCTAACTTCATACTATGGAGATTTAGCTTATCAGACGCCTGGTGGATTAACGCTAAAACAATTTCAGGAAAATCCATCCAACGCAAGACCGGCAGCAGGTATTTTTAAAAGTGCGGTAGACCAACAAGCCACTTTTAAATTAAAAAGTTTTGGGATTGGTGCGCAAATATCCAATCAATTCAATTCACAATGGGGATGGAATTTCATCAATGCTTTTCAATATAATCGAGTTGAAAATCCAACCATCCGTAACTATGAATTTAGAACAGAACCCAATTTTAGTAGTCGGGGCGTCATTCACCGAAAAGGAATCATCAAGATAGACGCGGGCTATGAATGGCAATCAGGCCAATTTGATAGCCAGACATTTGGGAATAGAAAAGGAGTCAAAGATACCTTGCAACTCATTCAAAATACCCATTTAAAGCAGTTAACAAGTTTTTTACAAGCCGATTATGAAATAAATGGCCAATGGATTTTGACGCTTTCTGGGAGTTTTAATGCGTATTGGACCCAATACATAAACCAAGAAACTATTTTCTCACCCCGAGCGGCCATTGTGCGTAAATTAGGCATGCATCAAAGCATCACGGCTAAAATAGCGCAAGGTTATTCCCCGCCAAGCATCGCTGAAATGCGCCCTTCCTCCGGTATAATTAATACCAATTTAAAAGCAGAAAAAGGTTGGAATAAAGAAATAAGCTGGAAAGGCGAATCTAATAACAAAACATTCAATTGGGACCTAACAGCCTATCTTTTTAATTTGAGCGAAACGATTGTTGTCAGGAGAGCAGCAGATGGATCTGATTATTTTGCCAACGTAGGTGAAACGACCCAAAAAGGGCTTGAATTGACTACCTCCTGGAAGGTCCACAAATATCTATTGGTCAACAACTCTACCACGTGGCAGGATTTCAGATTTACTGATTATACGAGCGCTGGAAAAACTTATAATGGTAATTTCTTAACTGGTACAAGTCCATTTCAAAATTCCGTCTTAGCTATATTTAATCATCCTTCTGGATTCTCTTGGAACCAACAATACATATTCTCGGATTACTTATTTTTAAATGATGCAAATACAGACCGATTACCTGCAAATCGAATTTGGAATTCTAAAATTTCCTATCAGAAAACAAATGCTACATGGGCTTGGGAACTATGGTTAGCATTCGAAAATATATTGAATGAAACATATAGTTTAGGACCTGATTTAAACGCAGCTGGAGGAAGATATTACAATGCAGCTCCTGGTAGGAATTTTTCGATTGGTCTTAAAATAAATGCGTTTTAGTTGGGCCGACTTAGCTTTAGTTTTGCCATTAAATCGGCACTATACCAAAAAAACAAAAGAAATTTATAGCTTGCTCAAGTAATCAATCCTATAAAACCATGCAGAACAAAACAAATTCAATCCGCCTGTCTTTAATCTTATTTTCTTTGGCCCTAGGATTTTCTCTCAATGGCCTCAGTTCAGCAAATGTTAAGCTCGACTCAGTGAATACTCAATCTAAACCCGAAATTAAAGCCCTATTCTCTTTTAAAAAAGGAAATGGGCTTAAGTCCTGGGGATTTACTGCAGGTCCCGCTGTACAATTTGGCCATTTAGGAGTACAGCAAGGTTTTAATTTTGCCTTTCATGTCAATAACCAATGGTCATTGGGTGCAGGAGTTTTAGGGAATATGAGAGGGCGAGATAATCAAAATATGTCAACTACTTTAAAGCCTAGGCAATCATTTTCAGGCCTTTTATTAGAATATATACCAAAGCCCAATTCACTTTTCCATATCAGTTTTCCTTTGATGATTGGTACCATTCGTTCTGAAGATCCCAATAGATTTCTAATAAGAAGCCCCTTTAATTCAAGTAATCCTCAAATGGGAATTAGAGGTCCCGTATTTATGAATCATGATTTCGATGATGTGCACGGAATGTTTAATAGTCGAGGACCAGCGGCTTTAGGTATTCAACCAGGAGTAAGCTTAGAGTTGAATGTCTTTAAATATGCAAAATTATTTGGTGCGGTGAATTATCGATTTGCAGCTGGTCAAAATAGCACGGCCGATATGAAAGGAGTTTCAGGCCAAATAGGTTTAAAACTAGGATTATTTGACCGCCCATTAAAAGCGAAAATAAGTCCCAAAAAATAAGCTTATTAGGTAACAAAAAAAGGGATCTGAAAAAATCAGTTCCCTTTTTTTTATGTTAATTATTGATTAAAAATTTCTTTCGCCAGCCTCTCGCTTGCCTAACATAACGGCACCGACCATGGCAACAAAAAATAAAATTGAAATAAGTTCAAAGGGCAAAAGATATTCCGTATAAAGTATCTTTCCCAACGTCTCCACCATGCCTGTTTGAGAATTGAAAGTACCTTCTACTGGTGCCGGCAAAGTGTTTTTATGCAATAAAGCAATAAATAAAACCAATAAAGTGCCTGCTACGACAGAACCTGCTAATTTAGTTAATGAAGTTTTAGACTCTGGTTGGTTCTTTTTTAAATCAAACATCATAATCACAAATAAAAACAAAACCATAATTGCCCCAGCATAGACAATAATGTTCACTGCCATCAAAAACTGAGCATTTAAAAGGACATAATGACCCGAAATACAAAAAAATGTAAAGACTAAATACAAAACACTATGGATAGGGTTTTTAGCTAGAACAACCATTAAGGCGCTCAGCAATGTCAAGCCAGAAAGAAAATACCATATATTTGAAATTGCCATATCTTTATTATTTCCAACCTTCACGCAAATAGCGTTGGTCCATATTTTCAACTAATTTATCTTTGCCATAAATAACCTCATCCCGGCTATTAAAAACAGGTACCATCGTATCATGACGAAGGAAAATAGCTTCCTTAGGACATGCCTCTTCACAAAGCCCACAAAAGATGCAACGAAGCATATTAACCTCGTACACCTTCGCATATTTCTCTTCTCTGTATAATTTTTCTTCCCCCGGCTTACGCTCAGCAGCCACCATCGATATCGCCTCCGCTGGACATGCCACCGCACATAATCCACATGCGGTACACCTTTCCGCTCCCTCCTCATCCTTCTTTAAGATATGTTGGCCCCTAAATATAGGACCCAAATATCGCTTCTGTTCAGGATAACGAATGGTCACGGGTTTTGAGAAAAAGTGCTTTAACGTAGTGGCCATACCACCTACAATCGCAGGTAAATACATACGCTCGGCAAGGGTCATTTCAGCCTGCTCCATCACTTTAGTTCGATTGCTTAATTTCATATTCCTAAGCTATTTTTTTCTTTACAAATAATTGATCGTGGATTAATAAACCTACAATCAATAAAACAACCCCAACGATGCCGGCAGTGAATGGCTTGCCAATTAATATCCCGAAGGCCGTCACAACTACATTATACATAGATAATGGAATTAATGTAGCCCAACCCAATCCCATTAATTGGTCATATCGGAAACGAGGTAAAGTCCAGCGAACCCACATAAATACAAAAACAAATAAAAGTGCTTTTCCAATAAGTGCGCCCATCCCCACAAAAACCGCAATATTATTTCCAAACTGTGCCGTCACAAAATCAATTCCAGGGTAATCGTAACCTCCAAAATACAGTGTGGCCATCACCGCCCCTGAAATAAACATGTTAATGTATTCAGCAAATAAATAAAAACCCAATTTCATAGATGAATATTCCGTGTGATATCCACCGATCAACTCAGTTTCACATTCTGGTAAATCAAATGGCGTACGATTACATTCCGCAAAGGCACAAATCAAGAAAATAATGAAACCTAGTGGTTGGTAAAAAATATTCCAATGCCCATTTTGTTGGCCCTCCACGATAGCCTTGGTCGACAAGCTTCCTGAAAATAACAGGATCGCAATAATGGCTAAGCCCATCGCCAATTCATATGAAATGTTTTGGGAGGCTGCACGAATAGCCCCTAACAATGAATACTTATTGTTGGACGCCCAGCCGCCAATTAAAATCCCATACACACCCAAAGAAACAATACCGAAAACCCATAAGATTCCAATATTTACATCAATTCCCTGTAGATCAAAAGTAA
>CAMDRO010000069.1 GCA_945906795.1 Spirosoma fluviale | reverse complement strand
GACTTCGCCGCTCGAATTCGAAAAATTAGAAATGCCAAGGAATATAGCCAAGAATATGTGTCTATGCAATTAGGCATAACCATGTCGGCCTATTCTAAAATTGAACGAGGAATCACTGACCCCTCCTTGTCCAGGATGATCCAAATTGCCGCTATTTTGGAATTTGAATTATCTGATTTTTCCCCATTTAGGACTAGCACCGAAATGCCCAACTGGGAGGAGGAGTCAAAATTTCAAGAATATGGTTTTGTGACTCGGAAAGAGTTTGCCGAATATGTAAGGGTGGTCAGTGAATTGCAGGCCAAATTGAACGAGATTCAGAACAAATTATCGCAATAAAATTATAATTTGTACCTTTGTTTTCTAATTAAATTTCGATGTTACAAAGGCCCCGTAGAAATCGTTCCAGTGCTGTAATTCGTTCCATGGTCGAGGAAACTAGACTTTCCGTGAAGGACATGCTATTTCCCTTATTCGTCATGGAGGGGAAAAATGTGAGCACCGAAATCAAATCCATGCCGGGCATTTATCGCTACTCAACGGATTTATTACTCAAAGAAATTGAATCATGTGTCAATTTAGGCATTCAATCGTTTGCCTTATTTCCCCAAATAGCAGAATCAAAAAAGGATTCTATGGCTACAGAAAGCTATAAAAAAGGGTCTCTATATCTAGAGAGCATTTATGAGGTAAGCAAAAGATTTCCTGAAATCAGTCTCTTAACGGATGTTGCGATGGACCCATATAGTTCAGATGGACACGACGGAATCGTTCAAGGGGGCCAAATTTTAAATGATGAAACATTACCTGTTTTAGCTAAAATGGCTATTGCCCAAGCACAAGCAGGTTCTAAATTGATCGGCCCCTCAGACATGATGGATGGCCGTATCGGATATTTGCGCGAGTCATTAGACGACGCGGGCTTCTCACATGTGGGCATAATGGCTTATACAGCTAAATATGCCTCCGCTTTTTATGGACCTTTTCGGGATGCACTTGAGTCTGCGCCTAAATTTGGCGATAAAAAAACGTATCAAATGAATCCGGCTAATCGCCGAGAAGCTTTAATTGAACTAGAATTAGATGAATCCGAAGGGGCCGATTTTTTAATGGTCAAACCTGCTTTGGCTTATTTGGATATCATTGCTTTGTTAAGGGAAAATTCGAATTTGCCCATTGCCGCTTATAATGTTTCAGGGGAATATGCGATGGTAAAAGCGGCGGCCCAAAAAGGTTGGATCGATGGCGAAAAGGCCATGCTGGAATGTTTATTGTCCATCAAACGCGCAGGAGCCCAAGTGATTTTAACCTATTTTGCCAAAGAGTTTGCTCAATTAAAAATTTCATAAATTATGTCGTCTGATCGCTATATGCAACGAGGGGTTTCTGCCTCAAAAGAAGATGTTCATCGGGCGATTGCCAATCTAGATAAGGGAGTTTTTCCAGGCGCTTTTTGTAAAATTTCACCCGATATTTTGGGCGGCGATCCAGCATATTGCAACATTATGCACGCGGATGGTGCAGGCACGAAGTCTTCTTTGGCCTATTTGTATTGGAAAGAAACAGGAGATATTTCGGTTTGGCGTGGCATTGCACAGGATGCGGTGGTGATGAATACAGACGATTTGATCTGTGTGGGAGCGACGGACCAAATGCTACTTTCGTCTACCATTGGGCGAAATAAAAATTTAATTCCAGGGGAGGTAATCGCTGAAATTATCAATGGAACCGAGGAGGTATTGCAAATGCTACGCGATCATGGCGTAGGAATTTATAGCACAGGTGGGGAAACAGCCGATGTGGGCGATTTAGTGCGGACGATTATTGTCGATAGTACGGTAATAGGCCGAATGAAGCGAAGTGAGGTGGTGTCAAATGCCAACATTCAAGCGGGTGATGTCATTGTCGGTTTGGCTTCCGATGGCCAATCAACCTACGAAAATAAATACAATGGAGGGATGGGAAGCAATGGATTGACTTCTGCCCGACACGATGTTTTAGCTAAGTATTTGGCCACAAAATATCCAGAAAGTTTTGATCCTTCCGTTCCTGAGTCATTGGTTTATTCGGGGTCTAAGAAATTAACGGATACGATGGAGGGTTCGGAATTGAATGTGGGCCAACTGATATTATCTCCGACTAGGACTTATGCTCCCGTGATTATGGCCATTTTAAAATCGATGAGATCTCAAATTCATGGCATGGTTCACTGCTCAGGCGGGGCCCAAACCAAGATTTTGCATTTTGTCCATGATGTTCACGTGGTGAAAGACCATTTATTTCCCATCCCTCCGCTTTTTGAATTAATCCAAAAAGAAAGCGGAACTGATTTTAAAGAAATGTATCAAGTATTTAACATGGGGCATCGCATGGAATTATATGTTTCCTCTGATCGCGCGGAAGAAATTATTCAGATATCCCAATCATTCGGAATTCCAGCTCAAATTGTCGGTCACGTGGAGGCTTTTTCAGGTAAAAAGCTGAGCATCAGAAGTTCTTTTGGGGAATTTATTTACGAATAATTTAATCCACACTTGTAAATTTGAAAATATCTTTTTAGATTTGCACCCCCATTTAAAGGGCTTTTAAAGGTAAAGACCTGGCCTCGTGGGATTGTTTCACTTAAATACATAATATAATGTACGCAATCGTAGAAATTGCCGGGCAGCAGTTTAAAGTAGAAAAAGACCGGACCGTATATACCCACCGTTTGGCGGGCGAGGAAGGCGCTGCACTGGTTTTCGACAAGATATTACTTGTTGATCAAGGCGGAGATGTGACCGTAGGAGCACCCATAGTAGCGGGAGCCAAAATCACAGGAAAAATTGTTGCACACGTTCGTGGAGAAAAAGTTTTGGTCTTCAAGAAGAAACGTAGAAAAAGTTATCAAAAAATGAATGGTCACCGTCAAAACCTGACCAAGGTATTAATTGAATCAATTACTTTAAAATAAGTCTACAATTAGCGTGTTAAACGCATAAATTTATAAAAAAATGGCACATAAGAAAGGCGCCGGATCATCCAAAAACGGGCGCGAATCACATAGTAAACGATTAGGCGTTAAGTTGTTTGGAGGCCAAGCAGTTATTGCAGGAAATATTATTGTACGTCAAAGAGGTACAGCTCATAATCCAGGAGAGAATGTTGGATTAGGAAAAGATCACACATTATTTGCTTTGTCAGATGGTGTTGTGGCATTCAAAAAAGGATTTAAAGGTCGTTCTTTTGTGCATGTGTTGCCAGCAGTAGCTGCTTCACCTGTGGCAAAAGCGCCTGTAAAGAAAGTGGCTCCTGCTCCAGTAGCAGAAGTAGTAGCGGACGAAGTGGCTGTTGAGGCGGCTCCAAAAGCTAAGAAAGCTCCAGCAAAAAAGGCTGTGGCTGCTGAGTAATTCTTTCAAAATTTAAGGAGAGCCTAGCATGAAAATGTTAGGTTTTTTTGTTTTATGGCAACAATATTGGAGTTACCTTTGTTAATTAATTTTAAAATGAATTATGGAAACGCCACAAATACATATTTATACGGAGTCTACTCCAAATCCACATTCCATGAAATTTGTTTTCAATGTGGAATTATTGCCCGAAGGACTTTCATTTGATTATTCGCAACCTGCTGATGGTCTGACTAAAGAGAAATCATCGCCATTGGCCGTGGCTCTTTTTGGGTTTGAATTTGTCCGTCGAGTATTTATCACGAGCAATTTTATTACCGTGACCAAAGGAGAGTCGACCTTGTGGGAAGATGAATTATTTGGCATTAAGCAGTATTTGAAAAAGTATTTCGAAGAGAAAAAAGCCGTTTTCTCTTTACCCGAATCTCTTGCCGGCGGAGCCTCTGATGACTCAGAAACGGAGATTATTGGAAAAATTAAAAGTGTATTAGAACAATATGTGCGACCAGCTGTTGAATCGGATGGGGGAGCGATTTCATTTCACTCTTTTGACGAGGAAATAGGCCAAGTAAAAGTTCTTTTGCAAGGCTCTTGTTCAGGTTGTCCCTCTTCCCAAATGACCCTCAAAGCCGGTATTGAAGCGTTAATGACCCGTATGATTCCTGAGGTGAAGGAGGTTGTGGCTGAGGGAGTGTAAGTATAAATAAAATAAAAATCAGCCATAAAAACTACCTGTTTTTATGGCTGATTTTTTTATTTTTCCCCTAAATTAAAACGAAGTGGCGATCGTAATAAAGTCGGCAGCAACCAAAGAAGCGCCGCCTATTAATCCTCCGTCCACATCCGCACAGGCAAATAGTTCTTGGGCATTTTTCGCATTGCAACTACCTCCATATAAAATGGAACAATCATCCGCAGCGTTTTGGCCATATTTTGTTGCCAAATGTCCGCGTAAATAAGCATGCATTTCTTGTGCTTGCTCGGATGATGCGGTCAATCCCGTTCCGATCGCCCATATAGGTTCGTAGGCAATCACGACTTTAGCAAAATCTTCTGCCGATAAATGGAATAAACTTTCAGTTAGTTGTTGGGCTACATAAGCTAAAAATTCTCCGCCTTCGCGTAGGTCTAAACTTTCTCCGCAACAAAAGATTGGGGTTAAACCAGCGGCTAAGGCTGCGTCTACTTTGGCCGCTAATTGGGCATTAGATTCCGTAAAATATTGTCGGCGCTCCGAATGTCCCAAAATGACATAAGAAATGCCTGAAGAGGCTAACATATTAGCAGAAATTTCTCCAGTGTAAGCACCAGATGATTTTTCGTGGCAATTTTGAGCCGAAACCGCTAAATTAGAAATACCGGAAACAGCCTTATTGACGTCAGAAATAAATAATGAGGGTGGGGCCATAATGACCTGAACGTCCTTATAAACTCCGGATTTAACTAATTGGGCTACCTCATTTGCTAAAAAAATTGCCTCAGCAGCAGTTTTATTCATCTTCCAGTTTCCTGCAACAATCTTTTTTCTCATGTTTTCATTTTTTAATTAGCTCCAAAATTACAATTCCTTTTTCGGGATTGAAAATTACATTGAAAAAATCAATCGTAAATCCTCAAAGATTCAGGCATTTCCCGTATTTTCACACATTATATTGCCCATACAAAATTTGATATTTTTTACATGAAGCGCATTCACATATTCATTATTTTATTTTTAAGCATTTCAGCAAAAGGCCAGACCAATTTATTTCCTCATGCCAAACAGAAGTGGGTGGATTCCGTTTTTGCTACCTTGAGCATTGATCAAAAAATTGGCCAGGTATTGATGCCTCGCGGGAATTCAAACCCAGTGTACGATACGACTCGCCTGTTTTCGATCATTCGGGATTATCATGTGGGAGGATTTGTTCTTTTTGCTGGATATCCTAGCGTTCAGGCCCAACTAGTTAACGAATTGCAAAAGCGATCAAAAGTTCCTCTTTTTATTGGAATGGATCTCGAGTGGGGCCTGAATATGCGCTTGGATTCAACGGTTCGTTTTCCATACCAAATCACCCTGGGCGCCATGCAGGGCAATGATGCACTGATCGAGAAGATGGGGTTTCAAATAGCCCAACAATGTAAAAGGATAGGGGTTCATATCAATTATGCCCCAGTCGTGGATGTCAATAATAACCCGGCAAATCCCGTGATCAACTTTAGGTCTTTTGGCGAAAACCGGGATTTGGTCACTCAAAAGGCATTGGCCTACATGCGCGGACTTCAAAAAGGAGGCATCATTACCTCGGCTAAGCATTTTCCAGGGCATGGGGATACGGGAGTCGATTCACATTACGATATTCCTGTGCTTCAGCATACCCGCAATCGCTTGGATAGTTTGGAGCTTTTTCCCTACAAAGAATTGATTTCAAAAGGTCTTCAAGGAATTATGGTGGGACATTTAAGCATTCCTGCACTTGATTCCACGGCTTCATTGGCTTCCACGATGTCTAAACCAATCGTCACAGGGCTTTTGCGCGATGAAATGAAGTTTGACGGATTGGTATTTACGGACGCAATGGACATGAAGGGAGCCACCAAAATGTTTCCCGAAGGCACGGCCAACGTAAAAGCACTCTTGGCCGGCAATGATATATTAGAAACTTTTGTGGATGTTCCCGCGGCCTTTAATGCCATTAAATCGGCGCTGGATAAAAATGAAATTTCAATAGAAGACCTTGATAAAAGAGTCAAACGCATATTAAACGCCAAAGCTTGGGCTGGATTAGATCGCTTGCAACCTATTCAAATGAACGACCTGATCAAAGATTTAAATCCGGTACAATCCGAAGTTTTGAAGAGGCAATTAGCGGAAAAATCAATTACCATTTTAAAGAACAGTGAAAGTATGCTTCCGCTTAGGCGTTTAGATACGTTAAAGATTGCGACTTTGGCCATCGGTAAGGCTAATTATGGTTCTGTTTTCCCAACAGAATTTCAAAAAATGGCCGAAAATTATGTGGAAATGGCGCACTTTTACTTGGATGAATTAAGTGCGGATTCTACTATTTTACGGGTTGAAAAGGAATTGGATAATTACAATACGGTGCTTGTGGGCATTCATGGAATCTCCTACCGTCCGGCTAATAACTATGCGATAAAGGCCCCGATTCAAGCATTAGTAAAACGTTTTTCGACATCAAAATCAATTGTAACGCATTTTGCCAATCCATTTACATTGACCCAATTTGAAAATTTAAATCAAGCGTCGGCCTTAATAATGACTTATCAGGATGGGATTGCCCAACAAGAAGCCGCGGCGGAGGTGATTTTTGGTGGTATTGCCGCGGAGGGGAAATTGCCAGTTAGCGCCTCGAAAGACTATCCTTTTGGCTTGGGACTTGTGACTCCTACTTTGGCCAGATTACAATATAATGTGTTGCCTGAAGCAGTAGGAATTCAGGGAAATTATTTGGCCCAACAAGTTGATTCCTTAGCTAATATGGCCATCCAAATTAAAGGCACTCCGGGGGCGGTTGTGTTGATTGCCAAAGAAGGAAAAGTTATTTATCATAAGGCCTACGGAAATCAAATTTATGAATCGACAGAGCCGTTGAAGAAATCAGATATCTTTGATTTGGCGTCTATAACCAAGATTTCTACCTCTGTACCGGCTTTGATGCATTGGCAAGACCAAGGAAAATTTTCGGTTCAAAATACCATGGGGGAGTTCATTCCGGCATTGGCCAACAGCAATAAAAAGGATTTGAAGTATGTGGATATATTGACTCACCAAGCAAAATTAAAAGCCTGGATTCCTTTTTGGCAAGATTATATTGACAGTACAGATATGATTGTGCATAGTAAGAAATTCAATCAAATGTATGCCAAAGATGATTTGAAATACTCTTTTGTAGAAAAGTATTTCACCAAGTCTGCCGGCGAAGAACGAGTGAAGAAAATCATTCGCCAAAAGAAAGATTTATGGTTGACCTGTGTGGACATAAAAACAGAAGTGACTCGTTGGAAGCCATTCACGCTTTCCTACGCACAATCGGAAGAATATCCAGTTCAGGTTGCCCCTAATTTATGGGCGCATCGTTCTATCGCAAATCAAATTTTTGAGGCCATAAAAAGTTCGGCTTTACGGGAGAAAAAGGAATATGTGTATTCGGATTTGTCTTATTATTTATTGCCACAAATAGCTCCTCGAATCACAGGAAAAACATGGCCTGAATTTTTGGGAAATACTTTTTATAGTCCTTTAGGTGCATCAACATTAGTGTATCAAGCGGAGAAATATTTTCCTTTAGCTAGAATAGTTCCTACGGAGTATGATTCATTGTTTAGAAAAACGTTGATTCATGGGAAAGTTCATGATGAGGGTGCGGCGCTTTTGGATGGGATTTCTGGGCATGCTGGCTTGTTTGGTAATGCGAATGATTTAGCGAAACTGATGCAAATGTATTTGCAAAAAGGATTTTACGGGGGCCAACAATACATTCAAGAATCGACTGTCAAGCAATGGACTAATTATCCTTTTTCAATGGAAGAAAATTCAAGGCGAGGGATTGGTTTTGATAAAGTGGATCGTAAAAAACCAGGAATTTCAGCGGCAGCGTCAGCGAGTGGAAGTAGTTTTGGTCACTCAGGATTCACTGGGACCTATACTTGGATCGACCCTGAGCAAGATTTAGTTTATGTATTTTTATCTAATCGCGTGTATCCTACTCGGAATAATAGTAAAATTTCGGATGCTAATATTCGCACCGGCATTAATGAAGTCATTTATAAGGCCATTAAAAAAGGTAATTGATGCATATTTTAATCACGGGTGGGACGGGTTTAATCGGAAAGGCATTGACTGAAAAGTTGCAATCCGAGGGTCATACGGTGGCTATTTTATCGCGATCGGGCGGAGATTTTTTATGGAATGTGAGAGATCATTTTATGGACCCTTTGGCTTTGCAGAATGTGGATGCCATTGTTCATTTAGCCGGCGCGGGGATTGCGGATAAACGTTGGTCTGCTACTCGTAAACAGGAGATTATTGGATCCAGGGTCAAAAGTGCAAAGCTGTTAGAAGACACGCTGGCGTCCACTCAACATCAGGTGAAAACCGTCGTTTCCGCCTCAGGAATAGGGTATTATGGAGCAGATACGGGGGAGTTAATTTGCACAGAAACTTCGGAAACGGGTTTAGATTTTGTGGCGGTTTGTACGCAAGCATGGGAGAAAAGTATGGATCCTTTTATGGCTCAGGGTTTAAGGGTTGTGAAGTTGAGAATTGGTTTAGTCATGTCATCTCAGGGGGGTATTTTCCGAGTTTTAGCTAGGCCAGTTTATTGGTTTATTGGGGCTATTTTAGGAACTGGGAAGCAGTGGCAATCTTGGATTCATATAGATGATTTGGTGGAAATATTTCATCAATCGTTGATTAATTCATCTGCTGCAGGCATTTATAATGTAGTTGCCCCTCAGCCTATTCGGCATCGAGAAATGATAACGGTAATTGCAAATAGGTTAAAGAGGCCATTAATTTTTCCTGCTATACCGTCTTGGTTTTTAAAAGTATTGTTAGGAGAATTGGCCAATTTAGTGACGGGGGGCAATTTTGTTTCAAGTGAAAAAATACAAAAAGAGTTACGTTTTACGTTTAAGTATACCAGCTTCGCGGAGGCTATAAAAAAATTGACCTATGTCTAAAAATATTTTGATTTATTGTGGTTCGTCGAAGGGACATAACGTCGTTTACGAGCAAGAAGCAATTAAGCTTGTTCGTTCACTAAAAAAACATGATTGTAAGATTATTTTCGGCGCTGGAAGTGTGGGGTTAATGGGCGTGTTGGCGGATGAATATTTGCGGATTGGTGGTGAATTAATCGGAGTAATTCCTTCATTTATGGAGCCATGGGAAGTAAAACATTTGGGGATTCAGACTTGCCATGTGACTCATTCCATGCATGAACGTAAGGAGATGATGGCTGAAATGGCGGATGCAGTTATTGCTTTGCCGGGTGGATTTGGGACTTTAGATGAGCTTTTCGAGATGTTGACTTGGAAGCAATTGGATCTGCATCAAATGCCTGTGACCATTTTAAATTCGGCACATTATTACGATCATTTAATTAAGCATATGGATCACATGGTCCAAGAAGGCTTTTTGAAAGAGCGGAATTTATCGGCGCTTCATATAGAGTCTAATCCAGAGGAATTAGTTTCATGGTTGATGCATTATGAACCGGAAAAAATAGAAAAAAAATGGATTTATCGCGGTAAAAAGGAGGTTTAATGAAGAAGTTTTTGTGGCTATTTATAGGGATTTTATGGGTGCAATTTGCGGTAGGCCAAAAGCAACCAGAGAGTTTAGGCTCGGCTATAAACAGCGAATTTTCTGAATTAAATCCGGTCATGGCGCCTGATGGAAAGACCTTATATTTTGGCAGAAAAAATCATCCATCGAATAAATATGGCTCCCAAGGCTCAGAAACTGTCAAGGGGTCACAGGACATTTGGTATTCAGAAAATGTGAATGGTGTGTGGAGTACTGCCTTTAGGATGCCAGATGCATTGAACCGAGATCAATACAATACGATTTTATCGATATCGCCTGATGGCCAAACCACACTTTTGAAGGGTGCTTATGTGCAAGGAAATTACGAGACCCGTGGCTTTTCTATTGCCAAAAAATTAATTTCTGGTTGGTCTATTCCAGAAAAAATCAATATTCCAGCCTACGAAAAATTAAGTCGTGGAAAAAATGAATATGGGTATTTGAGCATGGATGGCAAAGTGTTGTTGCTGGCTTTTTCAGAGAAAAAAAATAGTGATCGGGACGACATGTATGTTAGTTTTTTAAGGAATGGGTATTGGACTAAACCTGAGAATTTAGGGCCAAGCATCAATACCGAATTTTCAGAAACGACTCCTTTTTTAGCTGCGGATGGGAAAACTTTATATTTTTCTTCTGACCGATCGGGGGGCTTAGGAAGTCAAGATATATATGTCTCCAAACGATTGGATGAGTCTTGGACTTCTTGGCGTAAGCCTGTCAATGTGGGTGCGCCAATAAACTCTGAGGAGTACGACGCCTATTATAGCTTATCTGCCAAAGGGGATTTTGCGTATTTTTTGTCGAGCAAAAATTCAATGGGGAAGAAAGATATTTTTCGTATGCCGGTGGAAAAGGAACCCGAAATTCCTGCTGAACCTAAGAAGGCTGAGGCTCCGGTATTGGCCCAACAAGAAGTTAAATCAAGCCCGCGAATTGGTTCCAGCGAAACTTCGGAGGCCGTTGTTTTAATCTCGGGTAAGGTATTAAATAAACAATTAAATGTGGTACCTGAGGGGGCTGAAATCATGTATGAGGATTTAAAAACGGGCCAATTATTAGGCACCGCAAAACCGGATCCATCGACCGGCCTATATAAATTAGTGCTTCCTTATGGGATTAATTATGGGATCACAGCGAAGGCAAATGGTTTTTTGCCGAGTTCAATCAACCTAGATTTAAGTAAATTAAGGGGGCGGTATTTGGAAATAGAGGAAAAGGATTTAGTCATGGCCGCCATCGTCAAAGGGGCAAAAATGACCATTAATAATTTGTTTTTTGAAATAGGCAAGGCGACTTTGACTCCTGAATCGGATCCTGAATTAAAACGCTTAGTCCAAGTGATGAAGGAAAACGCTGATTTGCGCATTGAGATTTCGGGACATACGGACAATACGGGAACAGATGCCATCAATGAGAAGTTATCCCAAGCGAGAGCCGATGCAGTTAAAAATTATTTAATGGCAGCTGATGTGGCCTCAAATCGCATTCAATCCAAAGGGTATGGTTCACTGAAGCCGATCGCTACGAATGAAACGGAGGAAGGCCGACAGACAAACCGACGGGTAGAGTTTTCGATTTTATAATTTTACCGTATCGATGAAATGGATGAGCCAACGAAATGGCATGCTCGCGTATTTTCGAACACGTAGAAATCTTTTTCTTGACAATATGGGGGCTGGTTTAATATAAAAGCAAGGAAATTTTTTATACAAATCATGGCCATTCGCAATTAATGCCTGTGCATAAAAGTCAAACAAGGAGGCTGCATCGCCTTTTTCCTGAAAGGTATACCGGTTTTGGTATTTTGAAATTTGAGTTGGCTTTTCAGGGCTGTATCCAGAGAAATGAAAGAACACCAAAGGGTATTTGTGGTTAATCTCATAAGGTTCATTGTCATTGCTAATAACGCGTTCATGCAGGTTCCAATAGGCCACGTTTAAACCCAAATGCCGACTTACAAACACATCTTCATAGTATAATGGAGCAAAATTCACCCACAGTTGGTCTACAAACATGCCTTTTTCTAGATCAATGTAACAATGATCTCTTAGCCGATCTTTCCACCAGGCCAAAAATGACTGAGTCGTAGCGGATCTTTTTGTACCAATAAAACCTAAATTATAGAGCCCTGTATTAAGCAAATCTCTTTCTTGGGGCTGGCATTCATCCGGGTAAGCCTTGAGGATGTGAGGCGTTAAAAACAGACTGTTATTTTCTAAACCTTTTTCAATCTCCGTTAGTGGTTGATAAACAACAATATCCGGGTCAAAATAATGGACGATTTCTGCTTCAGGATATGTTTTGTATATGTAGTCTAAGAAAAATGGCTTAACGGCGGTATTTAATTCTGTGATATTGTATTTTTCACACAGCTCATCTAAATCTTCGATGCCTATGGTATGCAATTCGATGAGCTCGTTAGGGGGCAACTGATCTTTTTGAATGTCAGATTGATCCAATCGGTCTACCAGGCCAATAAAATATCGGTATTCTGGATTGTGCTTTTTTAGTGAATCACCAAGGGTTTTAGCTTGCGCTAAGTAGTTTATGGAACAAATGGTGAGGACTATTTTTTGCATATTAAAAATGATCAGTTACAAAAGTACTAAATGCAAATTAAAAAACGTTCTTGCTAAGCGAGCATTCGTTAGATGGACCTTTAGCTTTACTAACTTTTCAAAAGTTAGTAAAGCTTGTTGGTGCTTGGCTAGCTCGACTTAGCAAAACTATATTTAAACTAAAAATTTAAAACAAAAAGACCCTCAAGCAAGCTTGAAGGTCTCCAGTCGATTAATCGTACTTGGGATGGGAATCGAACCCACACGAGCGTTACGGCTCACAGGATTTTAAGTCCTGCGTGTCTACCAGTTCCACCACCCAAGCGTCCCTGTAA
>CAMDRO010000068.1 GCA_945906795.1 Spirosoma fluviale | reverse complement strand
ACAACAAATATAGGGGCTTTATAAATTAAAATCCTTAATTTTGTGCTTTCAAATTATTAGAACGCTCTTTATTTACGGATGGTAAACAGAAGATTACTTCGGGTTAAAGCATTTCAACAAATGTATGCCTACTGGACCCAAGAACGGGCGCAACACCAATTGGCGTTTGATGAGTTGACTTACATTTTCCTTCCCGACCTATCCTTAATGATTGTTAAAGAGGAGCAAATGCCTCGTTTAGAAGGACTTAGGAAATTAGCCGAAATCCAATTAACCGAATTTTTTCAAGGAATTCCCACGGAAGAAACGATCCCCGAAGAGTCCATGAGAGCTGCTCAGTCGGTGTACAAGAAATATCAAGTCAGTACAAAAAAGATCGCTGAAAAGCTTAAAAAAGATATGGTTTCAGAAGTAGAAGCCATCAATAATACGTATCTGAAAATTTTATTTTACTTACAATCTCTTTCTGAAATCGCTCAATGGGATGAGAACAGGAGGCTTTTAGAGAACACAACCAAAACATCTGTATTTAAAAACAATAAAATAGTAGCCGTATTCCCTAAATGGAAATCTTTGCAGCAAGCATTTAAAGACAATCATATCGGCTGGTCAGAAGATGAAGAAACTAGATTGAAAAAATTATTTATTGAAGCGATTCTAGTCGACCAAGCTTTTTTAGATTATTTACCCAATGCAGGTAAAAATTTCGAAGATGATTTAGAAATCATCAAATATCTTTTGAAAAACTTTCTGTTAAAACATCCTAGCATGACCGAATTTTTTGAGGAAAAAGATTTAAATTGGAATTTGAATAAGGATGTAGTTAAAAGCATGTCAACCAAAACTTTCAAAATTGAAGCATTGGAAGATTTAAGTTTGCAACCATTAGCCCTACAGTGGGAAGATGACAAAAGTTTTTTTGAAGGTCTGTATGAATTTACGTTAGATTCAGATACCGAATTAAATGGCTGGGTGGAAGCGCAAACAAAAAACTGGGAGTCAGACAGATTGGCAATGACCGATTTTATACTCCTAAAAATGGCCATTGCTGAAATGATTAAATTTCCAAGCATACCCGTAAAAGTTAGTATTAATGAATATATAGAATTAGCAAAAAACTATTCCACTCCTAAGTCGGGGCAGTTCATCAACGGAATATTAGATGAAATCTCGATTCGACTCATGAGTGAAAAAATTATACAAAAATCAGGTCGAGGATTAATCGACATAGCCAGTAAATAATATGAGCAGATCTTCTAAAACCCTATGGGCATTTATCGTAGGTGCGGCAGCCGGAGCGGTTGCCGGTATTTTGTATGCACCCGACAAAGGTGAGAACACGCGTAATAAACTGTATTTCCAATTAAATAAATACAGAGACCAATTAAAGCAATTGATCAATGAGATCGTAGATGGGAAAGAAATACCAGATTCAATGGCTAAATCAGAAGGCAAGAAAGTAGTCAATGACACGAAGGTGAAAGCAGAGAAATTATTGGAGGATGTCGAAAAAATGATGAGTCAAATTAAAACGAAATCTTAATTCAATGCGAGGATATCTTTTTTTGATCATTTCAATTTTCTTTTTGGCAACCGCATGCAAAAACAAGCAAAAAGAGAGCTTAAATACCTCAGAAAATGCCATACCTATGGACTTGCGTCCATCTCCTGAAAAGAAACCAATAATGGTTTTTGAGCAGCCCACTGTTTATTTAGGAAGGATTACCGAGGGTGACTCTATCACGTATACATTTCATTTCAAGAATAAAGGAAACCTTCCTTTGAAAATCTTATCAGTTAATGCCTCATGCGGTTGCACAACACCCAAGTGGAGTCAAGAATTAGTTCAGCCGGGGAAAAAAGGATTTATCAAAGTCATCTTTGATTCCAAGGGCAAACAAGGAAAAGTTCAAAAAACGGTCACCGCATATTGCAATACATTGCCAGCAGATAACATAGTCGCATTTAAAATAGAAGTTTTACCTAATAGAAAATCAAACTAATCCCTTACCTATATGCTAATCTTACAAGCAGGAAACCCCCAAATGATGCAAATAATCCTTTTTGGAGGAATATTTGTTGTATTTTATTTTTTTATGATTCGTCCGCAACAAAAAAAAGCGAAGGAAGCCAAAAAATTTATTGAAGAATTAAAAACAGGAGACAAAGTGGTGACGATCGGCGGTGCTCATGGATCCATCGTTACTATCAGAGAAAAAACAGTTATCGTTGAAGTAGATTCAAGCAAAGGTGTTAGAATTGTTTTTGAAAAAACAGCTATCTCAAAAGATGCCTCATCAAGATTAACGGAGGAATAAAAAATGAAACAAAGCCTGATCCCTTTTATTGGCGTTACAGGTGGAATTGGATCCGGCAAATCGATGATTTGTCGGATTTTTTCTTGCCTAGGAATTCCTATTTTTGAAGCGGATAAAGAAGCAAAAATCATTTTAAACGAAAATGAAATGGTTAAAAAATCCATCAAGAAATTACTAGGAAATCAGGCTTATACAGAAAATGAAGTTTATAATCCAACGTGGGTGAGGGCAAAAATTAAAGAAGATCCTACATTAATCGTGTCAATTAACTCCATCGTGCACCCTGCCGTAAGACAAAAAGCTATTCAATGGCAAATAAGCCAAAAAAACAAGCCTTTTCTAGTATATGAGAGTGCGCTCATTCATAGCGACAACAAGCCTGAACTTATTGAAAAATTAATCGTCATTTCAGCAAATAAAGAAGACCGCATAAAAAGATTAAACATGAGAGATTCATTGCAACCAACCGACATTAAAACAATCATGGAAGTCCAACCCAACGAGGAAACCTATTTAAAACAAGCTGATTTCATCATTGAAAATAGCCATAATGATTTAATTTGGCCGCAAGTTGAAAAAATATACAAATCAATTACCGGCTTGACTTAGGCATCTACCCTAATTTGATTTTGGAATTATAGGCATATAACTTAACTTGCACCATGGAAAATTTTATTGTTTCTGCTCGAAAATATAGACCCACGACCTTTGACTCCGTAGTAGGTCAAGCGCATATAACGACCACATTAAAGAATGCGATAAAATCAAATCATTTAGCCCAAGCATTCCTTTTTTGTGGACCTAGGGGAGTTGGCAAAACAACCTGTGCACGAATTTTAGCCAAAACAATCAATTGTGAGAATTTAAACCAAGAAGGTGAAGCCTGTGGAAAATGCGCTTCATGTCATTCTTTTCAAGAAAATACTTCCTTTACCATTCACGAATTAGATGCGGCATCCAATAATTCAGTGGATGATATTAGAAATTTAATTGACCAAGTAAGATATCCACCACAAAGTGGTCGCTACAAAATATACATTATTGACGAGGTGCACATGCTATCTCCAGCGGCCTTCAATGCCTTTTTAAAGACCTTGGAAGAGCCCCCTTCCTATGCTATTTTCATCTTGGCAACAACCGAGAAACATAAAATTATACCGACCATTCTTTCTCGTTGTCAAATTTTTGACTTCAACAGAATTCAATGGAAAGATATGACACAACACTTGGCCAGTATAGCCGAAAAGGAAAATATCGCAGCTGAACCAGCCGCATTGGAATTAATTTCGATCAAAGCAGATGGAGGACTTAGAGATGCCCTTTCTATGTTTGACTTAAATGTCACATTTTCAGTCGATAATTCATTAAGGTACAAAGATGTTTTAGAGAACCTTCATATTTTAGATAGCGATTATTATTTTACATTAACAGACCATTTGGTAGCCCAAAACCATACCGAGACACTTTTATTAGTGGATGAAATTATGCGAAAAGGTTTTGATGGACATCAATTCATTAGTGGTTTAATGGAGCATTTTAGAAATTTACTTTTTGCAAAAGATCCTAAAACGCTGGCTTTGATGGAATTAAGTGATGAGCCTAGACATAAATTTGCCATCCAAAGTGAAAAGACTCAAACTTCCTTTTTGCTTTCCGCCATGAGTATTTGCTCTCAATGTGAAATTCATTATAAAAGTGCCAAAAACCCGAGACTACATTTAGAACTTAGTCTATTAAAAATAAATTATTTACCCTCTTTATTCGCACAGAACAATCAAGTTGCCACGGAGGGCGCTCCAGGAAAAAAGTCTGAGTCCCCAGTTGGCACCACGGGGACTTCAAAACAAGAACCTTCAGCACCCAACATAACTATTCCGGCGAAAGATAAAATAGTTCCTATTAAGCCAACGGAAACCCCTCCTGATTTACAGTTGGAAGCCGCCATTGAAACCGCAGCGCCATTAGAGCAAATTGTACCCGAACCTATAGCAGAGTCGGATGACATTGATTTGTCAAATTCAATATCAGAACAAATGCCAACGAATACCGCGGAATCGCCTACGTTAGATGCTGTAACTAAAAGTCACATTTCAACTTCAGGTTTAAGAAGTGCGAAAAATATTTTGGATACAAAAAATGATACGAGTGACAAAAATGCTCAAACCCCGCATCAAACAGATCAAGAAGTAAAGGAAATTACACTAGAAGAGTTGCAAAGTGAGTGGACACAAATTGCCAATAATTTCAAAAAAGCCAATTTGATCAATAAATATGTCATGATGAATAGACCGATTCATGTGATCGCAAACTCCATTCATATATCCTTTGAAAATGAAGTTCAAATGCAACAATTCAACGAAAATATCAAGTTGGAATTGCTGACTACGTTAAGAACTAAATTGAAAAATCATTTGATTGACATCGAGTTAGATATGGTCGAACAAGAAAAAAATGATAAAAAGATGTTGTATACTCAATCGGACAAATATAATTTCTTAGTCGAAAAACACCCTGTAATTTCAGAATTAAAGCAACGATTTGGGCTTGACCATGAATTTTAGCTTAGCGAATTTGCCCATTCCCTTTTACCACCCACTTTTCTGTAACTAGTTTTTCAAGTCCAAATGGGCCTCTTGCATGTAGTTTTTGAGTGGATATACCCACTTCCGCACCCAGCTCAAAAATACCTCCATCCGTAAACCGAGTAGATGCATTCCAATATACAGCCGCCGCATCCACAGAGGCCAAAAATAGATTTGCTTCTGAGTCGTCTGAACTAATGATGGCCTCAGAATGTCTGGATGAATACTTCTCGATGTGTAGCAAAGCTTCATTTAAATTTTGAACTACCCGAATAGAACAAGCAAAATCTAAAAATTCTCGGCCAAAATCTGATTCTTCAGCCTGCTGTAAATAAGGGTAATTCAAATCCGCTAAAACACCAAAAGAGATGGGATCCGCATAGATCATCACCTTATATTTCATTAATTCGTTGGCTGATTTTAACAAAAAATCATGTGCAATCGATTCGTGCAATAAAATAGTATCTAGCGAATTGCAAACAGAGGGACGGCTAACTTTGGCATTGACCACCACAGAAACCGCCATAACGATATTAGCTGTTTGGGCAACATAGGTATGGCAAACACCGGCTCCCGTCTCTATGGTAGGCACCAGCGATTCCCTTCGGACACGCTGAATTAATGCCTCAGATCCCCTGGGGATAATGACGTCCACATATTTTACTGCATTTAATAAGGTGGAAACATGCTTTCGGTCGGTCGGCAAGAGTCGAATTAAATCAGGAGAAAGTCCTGCCGACACAAGCGCTCGATGAATTAATTGGACTAAAATAGAATTTGTGTGCCAAGCATCAGAACCTCCACGCAATATCGCTGCATTACCCGACCTGATGCACAATGCAGCGACATCCACTGTTACATTGGGTCTTGATTCAAAAATTACGCCAACAACCCCAAGAGGCACGGATATTTTTGTCAATTTCAAGCCATTGGAAAGTAATTTATCGGTTAAAATTTGTCCCGTGGGATCAGAAAGTTTGGCTACTTCATGTACACTTTGGGATAATTGACTGATCCGATCTGAATTCAATAGTAAACGATCCCTCATAGAATCATCTGCGGAAATAGAGGCTAAATCTCTTTCATTTTCAGCGATGATTACGTCTGAGTATTTAAGTAACAATTGAGCTAAAGAGACTAAAATTTCATTTTTCTTTTCAGACGTGGCTAAAGCTAATGAAGTAGAGGCCCCTCTAGTCGAGGCTAATTGTTCAATAATTTCATTCTCTGAAAAAGACATAGACAATTATTATTTATTGATTAAGATTTGACCCAGCAAAATCATTAAAAATCATATCCAAAAGTCAAATAGGTAATCGGGGGTTTCACTTCGCCATTATCGATTCCAAAAGCATAATCGAATTTGATGAAGTAGCCTAACAAATTAGCCCGAGTACCCACCCCATATCCAAACAAAAATGGGTTTCTGAAATCTGTAACAGTCGCCTTAAAGGGATTCGTCCCCCCACCATATACATTGGTGTTAAAACCATTCGTTCGAGAAAAAGGATTAGTTCCTGTCCAAGCACTGCCTATATCCGTAAATCCAATAAACTGGAATGAATTCATGAACCTAGATTTAGAGAAATCTGAGCTCAGTAAGGATTTAAGAGGAATCCGAAGTTCTAAGTTGACCAATAAATGACTATTTCCCGATAACTTGTTCATATTAAATCCCCGCAATGAAGTGGCAAAATCACTCATAAACACGTCTCTTTGAGCTATTCCTTGCCTACCTAAAGGGTTCTCCTTATTTCGAGAATCTGTATTGATAAATAACCAATTATCCATTCCACCCAAAATAGTTTGTCGGGCCGCGTCACCTAATGCATGGGAAGCTGAAATTCTCCCTGCAAGTAAAAAAGTATTGGATAGTTTAAGGTAATGACGCGCGTCAATTTTAAATCGAGTAAATCCTAAACCATTCGTTAATCCCAATTGGTTTTCTGCCGACACATTCATCCTAAAACCAGTTCTCAAATTTTCAGCCCAATGAATCGTATTGTCAAAAGTATACTCCAATTTTGAACCACCATACGTGGCTAAGTCTTCCGGTGTAGCTAAACTATATTGATCAAAAGCCCGATTTGAAGTAAATATCCCTGAAAAAGACAATTTACTTGAGAGATCAAATGGGTAAACAGCTTTAATTTCAAAACGATTAAATCGTATTTTTTGAGAATACGTTTCAGTCTGCTGATCTAATACCTTACGATCAAACCTAACAAACCAGTCGATTTTTTTAGCCAAATAAGCATATTCAGCCCACAAATCAGTATTTTTCAAATTTGAGGTGACAAAAATTCCTGTTCGCACTAAATGATTTTCTAGTAAATCATTCATCTTAACCTCAAAAGAATAGCCTAATCCCCTCACTGGATCTACTTTAAAATTGCCTTCCGAATTATTAATGACAAAAGAATTTTGATATTCAATAGGCCCTGTCAATTTCCCAGGTTCCTTGCGAAGTCGTAAACTCGCTTGGCGGTCCAGTCGTGCCTTTTTCAATTCTGCATTTCGCTTATCACGTGCCGTTAAATTTTGATTTAAGGTACTGTCGACGACCGAGTCTTGAGAAGTCAAGTCCGAATTCGGATTGTTATCCAACGTAGGAACCCATTGGCTTGTCTGTAAATTCGAGATCACGTCGGTTGGCATAACCTGTAATTTATCCGTCAAATTATCCCGACTTTTAAACACTATTTTATCCTTTACCCAATCAAAACCATCCCAAGTACCCGCACGAATGGGAGTAAAAGAAAATTTATCCGCATTAATGTGATAGGACACCAATTCTTTTCCAGAATATTGCTTCACCAAAAAATAAATTACACTATCGGAAACAACCCTCACATTAAAATATTCACCTTTATGCGAAAAGATCTTTTGTACTTTTGAAGGCTCATCCGCTTTCCATAGATACAATGACTTAATCCCCTCTTTGGCCACATTAGTTTGCAAAGTGTCCTCATAACGATCAGAAACATAATAAACATCCCCGGACGTACCCACCCAATGCGCTTCCGATTCATCAAAAATATCCTGGGTAATAGGAGAAAGACGATTTCGTTTTAAATCATAAATCCCCACATCCACTTGTCCATTGCGCAACGTACGAACCAACATTCTTTGCGCATTACTGGATAATTCAAAATCTAAAAACTGCCAATCCCCAAGACTCTTTCTAGCTTCCATTCGAATGGAATTTCTTTTATCTGTTAATGGAGCAAAGGTTTGTAGCCATGATTTACTTTCACTTTGATACAAGATAGAAAGGCTATTTGTTTTTGACCAAAAAACAAGAGGTCCTCTCCCATTTGAAATTCGTAAGGGGTCTTTTAAACCTGTTTTAAATACTTCATTGCTCTTTTTAGTCTTCAAATTCATCAATTGGATTTTGAATTTCCCTGATTCATCGATCACATAAGCCAACCAATTTCCATCTGAACTAACTTTAAAATCACGCAACACTTCTCCCCGATTCAATTCCCTTTGAATTAATTCAATGGCCACCGGAGTCGCGACCGTATTTACCTCATACTGCTTAGATTCCGACAAATAAAACTCATACCATTCCTTCAAAAATTTTGCAAATGGCCTTCTTAAAGTACTCGAAATACTAGATTGGTCATTTCGAATAATACGCGTTAAATTCAAAATATTTCCAACGGGCTGCTTACCATATGTTTTGGCAATATAATTCCAAATGGATTGACCTAATAACTCAGCTTCCTTACCTCTTGCCAAGGAAGGTTTCCTGACTTTATTGGATGAAACCACTTGATACATATATTGATTCATCTCAGGCGAATCGCCATAAGCCACATAGGCTGAAATACCTGATAAATACCATTCAGGAAGACTTAGCAACAAAGAATTTTGCAAAACATCTTTAATGCTACCCCCATAAAGCATATCGTGCACAAATACTTTAGAGATTTCTTTGCTTAAATTTTTTCGAAAATTCGTCAAATCCTCACTAAAGGAAATTTCAAATCTAAATTTGGATAAATTTTCATTCTCAACTTCATCCGGATTGTTCAAACTGATTCCGCTATTTGACTGCAATAGTTCTGATTGAGACGGATAAACAAATATTTTAGTTTTCTGAAAAGGGGTATAACTAAGCAATTGAGTAATCTTTAAAAAATCGCTTTCCGCAAATTGTATTGTGGTTCTCGCTAAATTTTCATTTTTTCCAAAATAATATACCTCGAAATTTTGGCTAGAAAAAAAGTGCCAAACAAAGTTTTGATATTGGATTCGAGTCTTTTCAAAGGGTCTTTGTGATGGATAAAAATCTTGGGCGACTAAACTTGAGCAAAAGTTCGCCATTAATAAAACCAATATGTATTTAAATATAAAACGCATTTGGGGAAAACTCATAAAATCAAATTTAACGATTTAAATGGAAAATAACTGATTAAATCGTCGAATTGATGCATCAGGATGTACCATTTTTTTTCCTTGAAGTTCACTCACAAATTCATTGGCAAAATAAGGAATTAAAGAAACTCCTTTAGAACCAAATCCATTAAAAATACCCACCGGTTTTTCTGGATGCATACCCACAAAAGGCCTTCGGTCTTGCGTAGCTGGCCTAATACCCACCAATTTCCCTGTTTCAATGTAATCATTCACCTTGAATTGAGCCAATTTATCTTTCAATTCCTCATTGGCTGAGGCTGTGGGCTCGGGTCCAAATTCATCCCAACGGTAAGTTGCGCCTACTTTAAATAAATCCTGCCCAATCGGCAACAAAAATCCATTTTTATTTAAAATGAAAAATGGGTCCGCTTGAACCGTTTTAATTTTAAGTATTTCTCCCTTAGCCGGTAAAAAATTCAAACAAGACCATAAAGGATTTGTCATGCCGTGAAACCCCTCACAAAAAATAATATGAGAAAAATTTGCACTATCTGCTTGGCCCGCCACAAACTCTTTTTCGAAAAATACACCTAAGTCACGAAAGAATAATTGAGATGAGCTTAATAATAGGGGCACATCAACCCACCCAGCTTGATTTACCCATACGCCATCTGATTTCCAATCTAAGAATTCATTGTCGATATCGGCTCGCCGAGCGTTCAACCAATCAGCCATTTCTACATTTGCAAAAGGCCTAAATAATGGCATGGGGAAAAAGAAGGAAGCGTTTAGTTTTTTTTCCATTGTCTGATAAAATGGAAATAAATACGTGAAAATCTCATTGGCTAACCAAGTAGGTTCTAATTTTCTACCCGTAACCGGATTGAAAATACCACCTGCCGCATTGGAGGATGTAAAGTGCGTAGAACTTGAATCCCAAATTTGGAATTCAATATTTTCTTGATGTAAATGATGTGCTAATATCGTGCCGGCCAGGCCATGGCCAACAATCAAAATAGATTTATTTGATTTCACCTTGGACTCTTCGTACTTGTTCTAAAACAAACTCAACTTGTTCATCCATACTTATAAACGAAGTATCTAAATCAATCGCGTCTTCGGCACGCTTCAGCGGGCCTTCACTCCGATTCGAATCTATTTCATCACGCTTTCGCAAATTTTCAACAATTTCTTCCATAGGCAAATCTTCCCCCTTCTGTAAAAGTTCCAATTTACGTCTTTGGGCACGAATATGAGGTTCAGCTGTCATAAATATCTTTAATTCAGCTTGCGGAAAAACAACAGTCCCTATATCTCGACCATCCATCACAATCCCTTTTTTCTCCCCCATTATTTGTTGGAGCGCCACCATAGCATGCCGAACAGCGGGCAAAGCGCTCACTTGGCTTACCATATCGGAAATAAACATCTTACGTATTTCACTTTCGACATTTTCCCCATTCAGATACGTATCCGAAGATTGTTTAGTAGGATTAAAAACAAAAGTTATTTCAATTTCTTGTAGCGCATCAGCGACTTGCGTTAAATCGACTAATGAAATATCATTCCGATGAAAATACAAAGCAACCGCTCGATACATCGCACCAGAATCCACAAAAGCATAATGTAAAACAGCAGCTACGTGACGAGCCGTCGTGCTTTTCCCACAGGATGAAAATCCGTCAAGCGCAATGACTATTTTTTTTGACATAATTAACATGCATTAATGGCCCGAAAAAACTGATTGTCACACCTGTTTTTCTCCGCATTTGAAAATATCAATAATAGGTATTTAACAAACCTAAAATGGTAAAAAGCAATCCGATAAAGGCGGAAATACCGCCAATTAAACCCAAGCCAAACACGCTAAGCACAATACCGATCACTAATAAAGTAACACCGATTTTTAATCGGGGTTCCCAATGAGTAGAACCTGATTTTTTTTCAGCTATTTTGTTTTGAGCTTTAAATTTCTTGATTGTGGAAACGACTTCCTTTTGAAACACCTTTTTTTGATTATTAAGGTCTCTTTTCGTCGTGATATTGAAGTGAGCTGAGGTAACATTTTCTCCAACTTCGCTAGCATCATGAGTAGCCTCAAGCTTCATCGGGGCGTTTAAATCCACCTGCAAAATAAACGGGTTTTTGGAATCGCTGGCTAATAATATGGGCTCTTGATGCTTAATCTCTCTATTTTCACGATGCACTTGATTAGCAAAATAGGCCTTTGACCGAGAGCATGAACTAATATTCAATACTAAAAGTGCAAAAATCAAAAGAAGCTTACATTTAGGCGACATGATCAATTTGATGAAAAACGGTACGTTCAAATTTAGTTTTAGCGTAGGTTAAATCGACTTTAAAATCTTTCAGATTTTCTTGAGATGGAATTTCGTACATCGCGTCATTCATGATCGCTTCCATGATGGATCTTAAACCTCTGGCTCCTAATTTAAATTGCATCGCCTGCTCGACCAAATAGCTCAAAGCCTCTTTTGTAAAGCTTAATTTAACGCCCTCCATATCAAAAAGCTTACTATACTGTTTAACAAGTGCATTTTTAGGTTCTGTCAAAATCGACAATAATGCGGTACTATCTAATGGATTCAAATAAGTAATTACAGGAAGTCGACCTAATAATTCTGGAATCAAACCAAAAGATTTTAAATCTTGGGCTGAAACATATTTCATGATTTGATCTTGTTCAAAAGATTTATGAAATGTATCATCCCCCGAAAATCCAATGGGCCTAGCATTTAGTCTTTTGGCAATATGCCTACCAATCCCATCAAAAGCCCCTCCACAAATAAATAAGATGTTTTCTGTATTGACCGCAATCATTTTTTGATCCGGATGCTTTCGGCCTCCTTGTGGCGGAACATTAACAATAGAGCCTTCCAATAATTTCAATAAAGCTTGTTGGACTCCTTCGCCAGAAACATCTCGAGTAATCGACGGGTTATCTGATTTTCTGGCAATTTTATCGATCTCGTCGATGAATACAATGCCACATTCCGCTTTGGCCACATCGTAATTAGCCGCCTGTAAAAGTCGGGTTAAGATCGTCTCCACGTCCTCCCCTACATATCCAGCCTCCGTAATAACAGTAGCATCAGCAATACAAAATGGTACTTGAAGCCGTTGGGCTAAGGTTCTGGCTAAATAAGTTTTTCCAGTACCAGTCTCCCCTACCATCAATATATTTGACTTCTCGATCTTCACTTCATCATTTGACACCGGTTGCATCAAACGCTTATAATGATTGTATACGGCCACCGAAAGATGTTTTTTCGCTTCATCTTGTCCGATAACATATTCATCTAAATAGGCTTTTAAGTCTTTGGGTTTAACTAATTCAAACTTT
>CAMDRO010000067.1 GCA_945906795.1 Spirosoma fluviale | reverse complement strand
ACATTTGTTGAAATGCTTTAACCCGAAGTAATCTTCTGTTTACCATCCGTAAATAAAGAGCGTTCTAATAATTTGAAAGCACAAAATTAAGGATTTTAATTTATAAAGCCCCTATATTTGTTGTCTATAAAATTAGCATGGGAGCATTAAGTCATTTAAATAAATATTTTTGGAAGTATAAATGGCATTTATTTCTTGGCATTTTTTTTACATTTTGTGCTAATTTTTTTGGCGTGGTCCCTGCGCAATTAGTTCGATATGCCTTGGATCTAGTTACGGAAACGATCGATGTTTATTTTTTATTCAAAGGCTTTCCATTGCAATCTGTTTTCTATGAGGTATTTGCATCCACTTTATTTTATTATGGGGGTTTAATTGTCTTAATGGCTTTCATAAAGGGTATTTTTTTGTTTTTGATTCGACAAACTTTAATTGTCATGTCGAGACATATCGAATATGAAATGAAAAATGAGATTTATGCCCATTATCAAACGCTACCCTTATCATTTTATCGAAAGCAAAACACCGGAGATTTAATGGCCAGGATTTCTGAAGATGTAAGTAAAGTTCGGATGTATGTGGGCCCCAGCATCATGTATGGGTTTAATTTGATTGCTGTTTTTGCCCTTGTGATCTATTATATGGCCAAAGTAAATGTGACGTTAATGTGGTATGTATTATTGCCATTGCCCATTTTGTCGCTCAGTATTTACTATGTGAATTCGATTGTAATGAAAAAATCGGAGGAAATTCAAGCGGGCTTATCTTCGATTTCCACGCTAGCCCAAGAAGCTTTCTCTGGTATCCGTGTCCTTAAGTCATTTGTTAGGGAAAATCACTCGGGCCAACAATTTGCCGCGGCTTCGTCAAAATATCGTCGCAAGTCAATGGATTTAGTCAAAGTAGATTCTTTATTCACTCCTTTAATTTCTTTGCTCGTTGGATTTAGTACGCTATTAGTTGTTTATATAGGCTCAAAAGAAGTCATGGCCGGTGAAATTACCGTGGGTAACATTGCCGAATTCATCATGTATGTATTTATGTTGACCTGGCCCGTGACCGCGCTAGGATGGACTAGTTCGCAGATTCAACGGGCAGCCGCCTCTCAAAAACGAATTAATGAATTTTTACAAGCCCATTCAGAATTGGAAATTGGCCAACAAATTTCAAAACCAATCGCTGGAAATTGGGTATTTAACAAGGTAAGCTTTACCTACCCTGAAACTGATCGTGAAATTTTAAAACAGATTACTTTTGAAATTGAATCCGGAGAATCTGTCGCTCTATTAGGTACCACCGGATCGGGCAAAAGTTCATTGGCCCAATTGTTGGCTCGATTTTATGATCCGAGCAGCGGTGACCTATTATTGGATGGTGTTTCGCTGAAAGATTGGGATATTAAACATGTGCGAAAATCGCTTGCCTATGTACCCCAAGATGTGTTTTTGTTTTCTACGACGATTGCTGAAAATATTAGTTTTGGTCAAGATGGAATGTCAACTGAACAAATCATGCAGGCAGCTAAAATGGCGGATGTGTATGACAATATCATGGAATTTCCGAACCAATTTGAAACGATTTTAGGGGAACGCGGAGTAACGCTTTCAGGGGGTCAAAAGCAAAGAGTGTCAATCGCGCGCGCCATAGCAAAAAATCCAAGCATGCTGATTTTAGATGATTGTTTATCGGCAGTCGATACCCACACGGAACATAAAATTTTGAATAACCTGAAAAAAATCATGGTGGGGAAGACTAGCTTAATCATTTCTCACCGAGTATCTTCTGCAAAATTGGCCAACAGAATTATGGTATTACAGGATGGTCAGATTGTCGAGACCGGCAATCACCTCCAACTCATGAAACGAAAGGGCTATTATTATGACTTATACCAAAATCAATTGAACGAAGAGGAGACCGTTTTACAATAGGTTCCCGCTCAATCGGATTAACTCTATTTCTGCGGCTTTGGCTGCAAATTTAGTTTCAATTAACCTAGTTTCAGCGGAGACCGCATTTCTTTGTACCTCCCTTAATTCATAGGAAGTTGCGATTCCTACTTTAAATCGATCAAATGCAATGTCAATATTTTGCTTGGCAATGGCATAATTTTCAGTCTCCAAAGAAATTAAATTCAATGCATTTTCATAGGTCACAAAGGCTCTTTCTAAGGTAGAAGTAAGCGCATTTTTTAAGTCATCAATTTGCAGTTGGGCAATTTCAGCATTGATTTTCGCATTTTGAACTCTGCGCTTCTGGTTGTAACCATCAAAAATATTGATCGTAGCCCTTAAGCCATAGTTTAAAACATCACTAGTTCCTCTTTGAACTCCAAATCCCGCCCCATTATTTACTTGGCTCATATTGAAACCGGCCAATAAATCAATTTGTGGCATTTGTAAACTCTGAATACTTTTAGTGTCTAAGTCGCTAATCTTTTTTGTTAATAGCGCGCTGATCAAAGTAGGATTTTGTTTTAACGCGAATTCTTTTAACTCAGGAAGATTTAGTTTAGGCAACAAATCAATTTTTGAATCTACATTAAATTCTTCTTGGAGATTTCTAACTAATAAAGTGTTGTAGCTAATTTTAGTGTTTAAATAAGACTGTTCTTGGGCAATTAAAAGTGCTTTGTCTTCATTGTAATCGACTTGTGCAGAATAGTAATCTACTTTAGATCCTTGTCCCACTTCATATCGATCTTTGGCTAATTTTAAGCGGTCATTTGAAATTTCAAGTCCTTTTTTGAAGTTATTGACACGTAAATTTTGCCTGATTAAATCATAATAGGAAGAAGAAATCAATGATATTAAGTTTTCTATGGCGGTTTCAGTTTGCTTCGCGCCTAAATTTTGTAATTCCTTAAATCGATCTCTTAGTATGAACATTCCCTTGCCATCATATAGGGTCCAAACCATCGCTATACCACCGTTGGCAGAATTTGAGTTTACACCACTTTGAACTAAGGGTGCTCTTAAGCCTCCAAAAAACTCTTGATCTAAACCTGAAATGGTATAGCTTTTATTTAAAGTACCTGTGATGGTTGGCAAAAAACCTGCATTACCGGGTGTATTGTCGTTTAATGCCTGCTGTTCTCTTTTCTTAGAAATTTGAATCGAATACTGATTCTGTAATCCCAATTGGATGGATTCCTCTAAACTTAAAAGTTTTTGTGCCGAAACTGAGCTATAAAAAAAAGTAAATAAGATGATTAAACAGAGGTAAAGAAATTTCATAATAAATGGTTTTCGATTGATCAATAACAAATTTAATGATTTTGATTAAGATTTCTATGCCTAATACCTATAAGTACCCATAGTATAATTTGAATCCTTTTTTTTAATTTGCAACATGTCAACGCTTCAAGTTCATTCCATCATTATTTATCCCATTAAATCTTTAGGCGGCGTTAGTCTTTCCAAAAGTAGCGTTGAGCCTCCTGGTTTGCAGTACGATCGGCGTTTTATGTTGGTGGATCCTACGAATAAGTTTATCACGCAACGAACGCAACCTGAGTTAACTCGGTTCCAATTACATGCAAAAACAGGTGGTTTTGAAGTTACAGACCAAAGGACTCAAAGTGTAAAATTTCTAGATTTCAACCCGCCGTTGGGATCCACGGAAGAAGTTCAGATTTGGGATGATCGAGTGATGGCACAAGAAGTCCTTGATGACTGGTCGGTTTGGTTTTCAGAAAAAATAGGTCAGGAGGTTCGTTTATTTCAACTGTCAACCATTTTTTCTCGGGTCATAGATCCAGCATTTCAAACAGAAAAATCAAAGATTAGTTCTTTTGCGGATTCTCTCCCCATATTATTATGCTCCGAAGCTTCTTTTAATCATATGGATTCCCTTGTAGATCAGCCGCTGGATTGGCGCCGATTTAGACCTAATATCATCGTGTCAAATCAAACAGCTTTCGAAGAAGATACCTGGCAAGAAATTTCGATTGGGAGTTCGGTGAAATTGTTTGGAGCTAAAGCTTGTGCTAGGTGCCAACTAATTAATGTGGACCCTAATAACGGAAATGCAGATTCTACTGTTTTAAAGGCTTTATCGCAAACGAGAAAATTTGAAAATAAGGTTTATTTTGGTCAACAATTTGTCCCTATCTCTTTGGGTGAAATTAAAGTAGACGACCTGATCACAGTACATAAACTCAAGGATGCGATTTTTTAAAACTTTGCATTTTTTAAGTGTGGACGTCGTTTTGGGTGCTTGCCTTTTTCAATGTTTAGTAACGACTATTTTTCTCCCAGGCCAATTTCCTCCTTCTCAGGTAACCCTTGCCTTAGCTTTTGCTGTTTGGACTATTTATTTGATCGACCGATTCATTGATAATCAAAAGCCTATTCTTAATTCAGCCCTTCATGACTTTCACCTTAAACACGTACATAAAATCACGTGCTTGATTGTAGGCAATATTCTAATTTTATTCACTTTAGTTATATATTTACCTAAATACTTAATTATTAATGGGGTTCTTATTGGCATTTTGGTGCTTGTTTATTGGGCTTTTTTAGTTTTTGGATTTTTCAAACGTGTCCATTTTATTAAGGAAATATCCACAGCCATTATCTATACCACGGGAATTTTTCTTTATATATTTTCGAATGCTTTGGAGTCAAATATTGTGTTATTGGCCCTCATGGTATTCCTGTTTTTTCTATTGGCTTTGCAGAATTTAGTGTTATTTACCTTCTTGTCTAATTCAGGTATTGAAAGGGACTTGATGCTTAAGTGCATAGAGGGTATGTTTATTTGTTTATGGTTGGCCATATTATTTTTTACCCAGCTATCTGTTTTTTTGCTCCTACCTTTTTTGCTTACTTTTGTAATACACCTTTGGATTCATTATATTTCTATAAGTAAACAGTGGGCATGGGTAGGTGAATTAGCCTATTTTAGTCCCTTATTTTATTATTTATATGCGATTATTTCAACATAAAGAAGCTTATCGCGCATTGGGATTTCCTGAATTTCGTGCTTATGTGATCGGAAATACATTTTTTACGATTGCTTTGCTTATTCAAGAAGTATTAATTGCCTATGAAATTTATAAAATCACGCATAATCCTTTAGCCCTAGGTTTAATTGGACTGGCTGAGGCTGTTCCTTTCATCTCATTGGTTTTGTTTGGAGGTCATTTTGCTGATAATCATAATAAAAAAAGGATTATGCAGTTCACGCTGTCCATTATTATTTTGGCTTCCTGCATTTTACTTTACTCAAGTAGCCAGTTGAAGTCAGGGGATTCTCAAATGCACATCTATGTGATCTATTTTGTCATTTTTTTAATTGGTTTGTCAAAAGGTTTTTTTAATCCGGCTGCGTCCTCTTTAAATCCGTTTTTAGTTCCTAAAGAAGTTTTTGCCAATGCCGCCACTTGGAATAGTTCGTTTTGGCAGTTTGGTTCCATTATAGGTCCAGGAGTTGCCGGATTCTTGTACGCCTATGCTGGAATAGAGGGTTCATTATTTATCGTGATTCTGTTGCTGCTTGTCGTCATGATATGTATCCTACAAATCAAAAGTAGGCCAGTCCCCGTAAAAAGTATGGTTCACGAATCTATATGGCAGAGTCTTGCCGAAGGTATTTCCTTTGTTTTTAAAACTAAAATAATTTTATACGCTATTTCATTGGATCTATTTTCAGTTCTTTTTGGAGGTGTTATTGCCATTTTGCCGATTTTTGCGGAAGATATTTTACATGTGGGGGCTGAAGGTTTAGGGGTATTAAGAGCCGCTCCGTCGATAGGAGCAGTGATTACGATGGTTACGCTGATTTATTTTCCTCCATTGAATAAGGCTTGGCGTAATTTACTATTAGCTATTGCCGGTTTTGGTGTAGCTACCTTGATTTTTGCTTGGTCGACCAACTTCTGGCTTTCTGTGACTGCGCTATTTTTTACCGGAGCCTTTGACTCAATCTCAGTGGTCATTAGGCAGACGGTCTTGCGTTTTTACACACCGGATGAAATGCGTGGTCGTGTTTCTTCTGTTAACGGCGTATTTGTTAGTACATCGAATGAAATGGGTGCTTTTGAATCCGGAGTTGCCGCTAAATTTTTTGGCACGATACCTTCCGTGATTATAGGTGGTTGCGTTACTCTTTTGTTAGTCAGTATTGTCGCCATTAAATCTGGGGACTTATTTGATTTGAAAATTGAGGACGAACTGAAGTTGCGAGAGTAGAATTAATAGAATTCTAAATTTCTTTTAATCCTATTTCTCAGCTTTCCTTCTTTCTTTCTCAGCTATTTTAGCCTGTCTGGTTTCCTCCTTAATTCGCGATTTCTCAGCTTTCCTTCTTTCTTTTTCATCTATTTTAGCCTGCCTGGCCTCCTCCTTAATTCGCAATCTCTCAGCTTTTCTTCTTTCTTTTTCATCTATTTTAGCTTGTCTAGCCTCTTCCTTCCTGCGTAATTCTTCCGCTATTCTAAGTTCTTCAGCAATTCGAATTTCTTCCGCAATCCTAAACTCTTCAGCTAAACGCACTTGAATTTTTTCAGTATAGGGCTTCAAAGCTAAAAGCATACTTTTTCTCGCTTGTTGAGCCCATAGAATTTCGTCTACCGCTTGGATAGGTGAGGCATTCAATCTTAATAGCGGGGGCATCATTTTAAAATAATGACTTTTTAGTTTTTTAATCCCTTTTTTATTGACGGAGATTATTTCCTCGATGTTTACATGAAATAGAGCTACAATCCCATCTTTAGTGGTACCCTCTGAAATCTCTAATGATTCCATCGAACTCATCGGTATGGTATGGGTTCCTACGGAATTAGCCCCCTGATAATGAATTATTTTGACCTCCTTTTCTGTTGCGGCCAAATATGAAATTCGATGATTACCTGATTTGCTAGCGAAAAAATCCCCGACAGATTGAAATATATTTTGCTTAGGAAGTTGTATGACAGATAAACTAAGGAAGTTATTTGGCATTTCGGGATTTAAAAAGGCCAACGATTTTTGCAATTTTTCACTCATTGAATCTAATTTTTTTTGTTCAAATTAATGCAAAGCAATTTGATTCCCAAATTCATCAGGAACATTCATTATAAACGAATTTTAGGTTTAGGAAATTCAAAATAGTGAGCAAATCCCTGGAACCAACCATGAACTAATTCAAAGCCCGATCTATTCAATGAATAAATTATGTATTGCCCCTTTTTTTCTGCAAGGATCAGATTCCCCTGCTTAAGTAAATCCAAATGATGAGAAATACTTGGTTTTGACATGGAGAATTGCTTCGCAATTTCTCCAGCGTTTTGCGCGCCGCCAATTAAAAAAACAAGTATCTCTCGCCGAGTGGGATCATTGATGGCTTTAAATGTTATTTCCATGGTTCAATTAAATATTTAAACGAATGTCTAAATATTTAATTGAATTTCCAAAAATAATTAGCTAATATCTGATTTTCGATAGGCTTCCATCACTTTAATTTCACCCTCTTTGCCGGGATAGAAATTGCCATGTTCCATACCTAATACTCCTATATAGCCTTTTTTATGCAAATGCTTAAAGATATTCGCATAATTTACTTCGCCTGTGGTAGGTTCTTTTCTACCTGGATTGTCGCCTATTTGGAAGTAAGCGATTTCATCCCAACATAAATCAATGTTATTAATCATGTTGCCTTCATTTTTTTGCATGTGGTACATGTCGAAAAGAATTTTGCAGGATGGGCTTCCTACCGCTCTACATATTTCATAGGTTTGATCAGAAAAACGTAAAAATAAATCGGGTGTATCACTTAAGGGTTCTAATACCATCAATAATCCATGGGGTTCCAATAATTCAGCACCAATTTTCAAACTGTCTATGACGTTTCCAGTTTGAATTCCGATAGGTAATTTTCTGTAGTAATTTCCGGGTACCACGGTGCACCATTTAGCATTTACCCTTTTAGATGTTTCTATTGCACCTTTACATGCTTTTTTAAAGGCTTCCTTCCATTCTTTGGTACCCGTTGTCATGGTCAGTCTATCAGGAAATCCTTCATGATTCAAGACAAATACCCCCATCGTCATGCCTAATTTAGCCAAGGTTTCACCTATTTTATTTTGTAATTCTGGCGTGCGGCCCATTAAACCATTGTCCTCTAAAGACCTGAAGCCCATGTCATACATAAATTTCAATTGGTCTATCTCATCATTTCCAGCATGATTTTTAAACATACCAAAATGTGGCGCATACAGCATTTTGTAAGGTGCTTCTGCTAATGCATACAAACTTTTACTTTTTGTCGTGGATGCTAATGCTTGAGAGCCAATCCCAGCAGTTAATAAACTTCCGCCCAGCATGTTGGCAAATGATCTTCGATTCATCTTATTTCTTTTTTAATGTTGCTAAATATTCGATTAAATTGGTAAATTCTTGCGTAGGCATTTGATCCGCTAATCCTTCAGGCATCAGTGAATCAGGTAATTGTTTCATGGATTTCAACGCTGACGTTTTAAAACTTTGTGTGGATCCACCAGGTAATTTTAACATCACATCTGTCTCATTTTTTGAAATGACTATTCCTTGATACGTGTCTCCTGCTTTGGTTTTTAATTCATAGGTTTCATACCCAAAACCGATGCCCGCATTCGGATGTAAAATTGAAAGATATAATCCTTCTCTTGATAATTTACTCCCTATTTCACTGAGTTTGGGACCAAAATCAATGCCTTCATTATAGACTTGGTGGCACATGGAACATTGATTGATGAAGGTTTTTAATCCATCTTTAGCATTTCCTCGAATGGCTACCAGTTCAGTTAATGCAGGGTGTTTATTGAGACTTGCCGACTTCTGAGTGGAGCTTAAATAGGTGGCGGCCTCTGCTTTGATCGGCTTTCTAAAAGTTCTACTCACGGATTCAACCACCGATGGGATGAATCTATCTGGAACCTTTTTGTTTTTTAAAGCTTCTAATACATAATTTTCACCAGCTAATGAATTGCCTAATGACCTAGCGGCTTCCCTTTGGATAGCCAAGCTGTATTTTTCTGAGCTCATCGCCTCATTAAGAAGGCTTAAGGATTCGTTTTTACCTTGCCAACGAATACTTTCGATGATGGCTCTTTGGACTGTTTCATTTTCTATTCTAAATGTTTTGTCAATTAATTCCGACCCACCTTTTAGCTTATACATAATCTGGCCAGCTTTTCTAGTTTGCTTTCCTTCAAGGATCATTTTGAGCAATTTTGGGTTGGCTTCTGTCAATTCATATTTTTCAACCAACTCTAAAAAATCTAGCTCATTGCTTGTTTTGGCCATCAAAGCTAATAACGTTTTCTTTGCTGCAGGACTGGATTGAAGTACAGCTAGATTAACATGTCGCAAGGCTACCAATTGGCTTGCGGGATCATTTTTGAATCGATTTGAAATCAAGTCGACCAGCAAAGTATGTTTACTTTCCCCGGGCATAAAATCTAAGGCTCTGAAATAGGCCAACTTCTGATCTAAATTTCCATCGGATTTTATAAGGTCTGCCATAAACGGAAGGGCTTTCTCGCTTCTTGCACGCCAAATTAAATCATTGAATCCGGTAGGCTTTGCGGTCAAGGTTTTGATGGATTCTAAATAATGATCCAATCTGTTTTCCCAAACGCCATCAGCGCCAATCCCTAAAGCTTCTAAAGCCCAACGATCCTGACCATTGTGTTGCAAGGCTAATTTTGTCCACATTTTATCCGCATTAGGACTTGAATTATGCCTCAAAGCGATGGCCAATTCCCTCCGTACCTGTGGATCCGAATCATCCACTAATTTGTCTCCTAATTTTTTCCATTGACCAATAGGAAATAATCTGCTCATCGCACGAATAGCTGTCATTCGTATGTCTGGATTAGAATCCTCTGCCGCTTTTTGAATATAATCAAAACCTTTAGGGCCATTGGCCAACAACCAAAATGCTCTCGCTCTAAATCTTGGATTTGAATTCGTTGAAAAGCTGTTTTCAAGAACTTTCGTGGCTCCCGCACCCAATTTTTGCAATTTTCGATAGGCTAAATACCTCGTTTCTAAATTAGGGTTTTCTAAGCCGCTTAAGGCTAATTCGGGTGTAGATAAATCTAATTTGGCAACCTTGTAAGGATGATTTTTAGGTGCTATTCGATATATTCTACCTCGAGTTTGATCTCCCGCTTGATGCCCACCTACCCCTGGATCATACCAGTCGGCCACAAAAATGGAACCGTCCGGTGCCACACAAACATCCGCAGGTCTAAACCATTGGTCATTTACTCCTTGGACGATATTTAAAATTTCTGCGGAATAACCCGCTCCATTATTTTTTACAGGATAACTTCTCAATACATTCGGTCCTGCATCGCAGTGGATAATTTGATTTTGAAATGCAGCCGGTAATAAGTTTCCTTCATAGACCAAAATCCCTGTCGGTGAGCCTGAACCTGTTTGTAATAAATTAGGCACGACACCTGGGTCGTTTAGATGCCAATGTCTTTTAGGTATTTCAGGTTCGATATTGGTCCGATTAACTTGCCAACCATCATTCGTAATTTCATCTTTATATCCATAGTTGCCGTATGGAAATACATGGTTAATGCGTACCCCTTTGTTTCCATCATCATCATTATCTGATTGCCACAGAGCACCATAAGAATCGACAGCCACTTCATAGTTATTTCTAAAATTATGACCTAAGCATTCTACTTTGCTTCCGTCTAAATTGCAACGAAAAATCATGCCCTGCTTGTACTTATTGGGCCCAATAATGTCACCATCTTGGTCTAATACCGGTTTCCCTTTGGCATCTAACAATTGTTTTCCCTCATTACCGAAGTTGAAATACAATTTTCCATCGGGTCCAAAAACAAAAGCGTGCGCACCATGATCATGTTGCTCACCGCCAATTCCTTGGAATAAAATTTCTTTCCGATCTGCTTTTCCATCGTGATTGTCATCAAACATTTTCCACATATACGGACTTTGAGCGACGATAACCATCGAATCTAACACCGCGATTCCCAGTGGTGCATTTAAATCTGGAGATTGATAGAAGATTTTTCTCGAGTCTGCCACCCCGTCGCCATTGGTGTCTTCTAATATTAATATCTTGTCACCAGTTGGGTTACTTGGATTTCCTGTGATCGCAGGCCGGTAATTATAGGCCTCTAATACCCAAATTCTACCTTTTGAATCGATGTCAATGTTCGTAGGATTTTGCAACATGGGTTCTGTCGCAAAAGTGGTGATTTCTAAATCAGGATGAAGTTTTAATCCTTTTAAGGAATTTTGGGTTTCTCTTTTTTGTGATTCGGTTAATGAATCCAACAGATTTTGTCCCCAAATAGATTTTTGATTTTTGTTAAAGGCTGAGCTAATGGCTAGTACGCCGATTAATAGTATACTAGGAAAAAGCCATGGCTTTTTAGCGGTTTTATTCATGAGTATCAATAGGTTTATGTTGTATTAACCTAAATTTCTATGAATTCTATTTAATATCCTACTCGGAAGGAAAATTTATTGAATTATTTGAATGTGAAACGTAAAAAATCATTAATTTTTTTTCTAAAATTCAAGTACCTAAGAAGTGTTTGATGGCTAAGCAGATGTTCCTTGGCCATGGATTTGAATCTTGTCCAATTAAACACTTTTTTATAAGTAAACGCCTTAGCGAAAGCGATGATTTTTCTCACAAAATTTCCTTGGTTTTTTCTACTGTGTATTTTTAAAAGCAAATATTCGTAAATAATGTGATGTACAAGTGATTCGTATTTTTGACGTGTATGCTCATTGATTTTGGAATACATGAAAATGCGATTATTTAAAAATACTTCGGATTGTACGCTATCTGTATAACTCATACCCCCTTCGTTCTTTCGATATACCGACATAATTTTGTCTATATAGCCAATCGGACCTTGCTCCGCTAAAATCACATACAGGGGAATGTCTCCGCTTTTAGATTCAAAAAACCATTCTGGTAATGTTTGGACAAATTGGGCACGCATCATAACACTGGCTGTTGCCATAAACCAAGTCTCTTTTTCGCCTAAAAAATCTGCCGAGTGTACCCATTTTTTTTGATCAGGTTTGTTGATCAATTGAGGTGCGAATCCACTGCCATCCTCAAAAACGATTTCTGCATTATGGAAGCAAGCAGAGGCGTTTGGGTTGGCATCTAAAAAATCGACTTGGGTTTGAAGTTTTTTTGGATCGGTCCAATAATCATCACCCTCTATATGAACAATATATTCTCCTTTGCATTCAAAAAAGCAATGCAAGAAATTGATTTTAGCACCTACATTTTTTGGACGAATAAAAGCCTTTATTTTTTCAGGAAATTGTTCTGCATATTTTTTGACAATTTCGGCTGTTTTGTCTGGCGAACAATCTTCCCCTATTATTATTTCATAGGTAAAGTCAACTTCTTGATTTAAAATATTTTGCAAGCAAGTTTCAACATAATTTTCATGGGCATAGGTTATTAGACAGATGCTCACTTTCGGTTGCAAGGGAACTTTATGACCAGGATATACTTGATTATTTAGGTAGGAAAAATTCATTTTATTTTTTTAAAACAGCATATCCAACTCCACTTTGACCAAAATGATTTCCATTATAAAATAAGATTTTTTCGCCTAAGTGGTTAATGACTAAGGGGTATTCGATCATTTCATAATCCCAATCGGATGC
>CAMDRO010000066.1 GCA_945906795.1 Spirosoma fluviale | reverse complement strand
CAATCGTCGTGTCTTGCGACGGATGTCTTTGATGTAATTTTCTGCTGTTTGTTTTTTTCTTGTTTCCATTTTGTAATTTAATAATTGTTTGGAAACACTCCCTAAGAAATAACCTCTATCGGTCCACTTTTTGCTGACGATTTACACATAGAAATTAAGGACATACGTTAAATTGCATGTCCTTTTTTATTTTTATTTCAGGTTTAGTTAATAAAAGATCTTAAATTTCAAAATTGAATACATTGAAAATTATTTAAAGAAAATTTAAATTGTAACCTTCAACCTATGAAAAACCTATTTCTTAAAATTTTAGGACTATTAGCTTTAAGTTTTTCCACTTATTCTCAAGAAGCCAAATTAGCAGCAACTCAAGGATTTGATGTAATACACGAAAATAATAGCCATGGAAAAATTGACACCATCTCTTATAACTCAATAACGGTTGGCAATAAACGCAAAGCAATTATATATACGCCACCGGGATATACAAAAAAGAAAAAATATCCAGTACTATACCTTTTGCACGGGATTGGAGGAGATGAGAAAGAATGGCTCAATGGAGGTAGTCCACAAATTATATTAGATAATCTGTATGCTGAAGGTAAAATAGAACAAATGATCGTGGTGATGCCTAATGGAAGAGCTATGAAAGATGATAGGGCAACTGGAAATATAATGGCAGCAGATAAAGTAAAAGCATTCGCTAATTTTGAACAAGATCTTTTAACTGATTTAATCCCATTTATCGAAAAGTCTTATTCCGTTTTAACTGATAAAGATCATCGAGCCATTGCGGGACTTTCGATGGGTGGGGGCCAATCTTTAAACTTCGGTTTAACTAACCTAGATAAATTTGCTTGGATCGGCGGATTTTCTTCCGCCCCAAATACAAAAACACCTGAAGTTTTAATACCAAGTATTAATGCAGCTAAGGAAAATATAAAATTGCTTTATATGTCATGTGGTGCAAGTGACGGATTAATTTCTTTTAGCTTTAGGTTGCACGAATATTTAAATAAAAATGATATTCCACATATCTATTTTATTGAGCCCGGAGTGCATGATTTTAAAGTTTGGAAAAATGGATTATATATGTTCAGCCAACTATTATTTAAGCCGGTAGATCAATCAACATTTTCAAAATACCCTGTAGTAGGAGCACCTGCACAAACGAATGTTAGAAATAGCAATTATCCACAAATATTGGCCGACAAAAAAGTTATTTTTAAGACTAAAGCTCCATTAGCTTCAAAAGTTCAGATTGACTTAGGCCGGAAATATGACATGACAAAAGATTCTGTTGGAACCTGGACCGTTACCACGGATACAATCAGTCAAGGATTTCATTATTATTCTCTAATCATTGACGGTGTCGCCGTTGCCGATCCCGCTAGCCAAACATTTTATGGCATGGGACGAATGGCTAGTGGAATTGAAATTCCATCTGCAGGAGGAAATTATTATGCATTGAGAGACGTTCCTCATGGAGATATTAGAATTAAAAAATATTTCTCGAAAGAAACAAATTCTTGGAGACAAATCTACATCTATACGCCACCTGGATATGATTCGAACACAAATGAAACATATCCTGCACTTTATATATTGCATGGAGGAGGTGAAGATGAATCAGGATGGAGCAAACAAGGAAAAACGGATTTAATTATTGATAATTTAATTGCAGCAAAAAAAATACAACCTATGTTAGTCATCATGCCTGATGCCAATTTGGGTGCTGCAGCCTTTGACGAATCAGGATTGAAAAAATTTGAATTAGAGCTCAATAATATGATTATTCCTTTTGTAGAAAAAAATTATCGCTTGAAAACGGATGCAAATAATAGAGCTTTAGCGGGATTATCAATGGGTGGAATACATACTTTATATACAGGTGTAAAACACAGTGATAAATTTTCATATTTAGGTGTATTTAGCTCTGGTTGGATTAACCCAAACCAAAATGAAATTGCAAACAAGCAATATAATTTTCTAAAAGAAAACACGAATATGATCAATAAGAATTTAAAACAATTTTGGATCTCCATGGGAGGGAAAGAAGATATTGCTTATAAAAATTGCCAACTAATATTATCAAAATTTAATGAACTGAAAATCAATTATTCTTATAGCGAATATCCAGGCGGGCATACATGGCCAGTTTGGAGAAATAACCTATATAATTTTGCCCAATTGCTATTTAAGTAAGAACATCAAATACATCAGATGAATTCTTAAAGTAATTAATATAAGATTTAGTCAAAAAAAACACCCAATTCAACATAATAAAAATGTCGAAATAGGTGTTTTTTTTGTTCCGAATAATTACTGAACCTTACTCATTTGGAAATTAAATATTCCTTCTAATTCCTTGTAATGAGCAGGTGCAACCTTGGATTCCTTTAATGAGGAAACAATCAAATTCATTTCATATAAAGCGATTTGAATATTACGCTCATTGGAACGAATACCTGCGGCTAAATAATAATCCAACGATTTTCCATTCCGTCTCACCATCGTATTTGCAATTTCTAAAGCCTTTTTCTCCTCACCGATCGACAAATATATCCCCACCATACTGGCCGAAAATTGATCATAGGGGATCACCTTGTCGGGCATCACAAAATCCAAATGATTCAATACCTTTTTGGCTAATGGCAAATTACCCTCGCGAACCAATTGGTCTGCTAATCGATACGTGCCCAAACGAAGCGTCACACTCGGTATACCCATGTAAAAATCTCCATGGTAATAAATACTTGGATCATTCAAACCTCTCCAATACATCTTATTCAACATATTATCCGCCATGATTTTGGTATTGACAAAACCATCCTTGGCACCCGAAATTTTAAATGGCATAAGTCGATAGGCATAACCTTCTAATTGCATGCTCTCTTTTAGTCCCAAATACTGATCATTAGGCAAGGTCGCCGCAAAATAAATAGGGCGCTTCCAACCAGACACCGCATTGTTGGAGATAATTTCCAATTGGACTAACTCGCCTTTAAAAATATTTTTTGCCGGCAATCTCCAACCCAATCGATCAGATACAAATGGAAGGAAATCCTTAGGAAACCAATTAGATTTAGCTAATTCTGCCACATTAACGGGCACAACCAAAGAGTCAGATGGGAAAGTATTGATTGTTTCCCCGCTTTGAGTTTGAGCCTGAATACGTGAATCGTCTTTGTGCAATAAATCTAAATAATCAGGAAGCGACATCTCTGAAATATTGGGGTTTTCATTGTACATGATTTGATCATTCACCCCTTCTAAAAACTGATCTTTGGTTAATTTAATAGGCAAGGCTTCGGACTCATACGTCTTACGTTTCATTTGATCTACATACCAGTCGGTTCCCAATAAAGATAAATTACACACTCGGACGTCCGTTCTAAAGCCTTCTACTTCTTGAACATACCAAAGAGGAAAAGTATCATTGTCACCGCCCGTAAATAAAATAGCATTAGGCGCACAAGAATTCAATAGGTTTTTAGCAAAATCAATTTGATGGTATCTCCTACTACGATCATGATCATCCCAGTTTTGTTGGGCCATAATCATCGGCGCGGATAAACTAAGAACCGCCAATAAAGACCAACGCATTTGGGGCGATTTGATGATTTTTGTTAGCCACTCGGCCAATTGCATGACACCCAATCCCGCCCAAATAGCTAAAAAATAGAAAGACCCCACGTAAATATAATCCCGCTCTCTAGGCTCAACCGGTGGAGAATTTAAGTAAACAACTAAGGCAATTCCTGTCAACACAAACATCATTATGGTCACCAAAAAGTCTTTTTCATCTTTGCGATAAAGCAGATAAAAACCCAATAAAACTAAAATAATGGGCAAGTAATAGTAATTATTTCTGGCCTTATTTTCCTTCATCAGGTCTGGCAAATTGGAAGTATCTTGAAATGCATTGATGGCCCAAGCATCTTGCGCATCGCTTTCACGACCGACAAAATTCCAAAGCAAGTACCTCATATACATATGCCCCATTTGATGACTGAACATAAACCTGAGGTTATCGCCAAAGCTCGGTTTTTGGCCCGCAGGAATTCCTAACATCTCTTGGTATAATTGAACATGTTGGCCGGAATTACTCCATACACGAGGCAAAAGCATTTGCTGGTCTTTTTGATACACATATTCAGGCTTATTCGTATATACCACATATTTACCATCCTTCATTTTATAAACAGGTTCTCCCTGCTTAAATTCTTCGATTTGAGCGGTATAAATAGGGCCATATAACAAAGAACGTGAACCATATTGCTCTCTTTTCAAGTACTTCAAAAAGTTCAAGATGTTACTCGGATCGTTCTCATTGATGGGTGGATTATAGCCCGAGCGAACTAAAGCAACGGTGTAGGTTGAGTAGCCAATTAATAAAAATACTAACGAAAATAAAGCCACATTAAGCACCACGTTTTGTTTCTTAAATGAATAGCGGATGCCAAAAACAATAGCTAAAATCAGTAATACCAAGAAAAACAAGGCACCACTTCCATAAGAAAATCCTAGCGTATTGACAAACTGCAATTCAAACCAAAAAGCTAATGAGGGAAGTCCAGGAATGACCCCCGAGTTTATAATGCCTAAAATTAATAGGCCCACCAGCATGGCGATAAAACCTCCTTTATAAGTAGGCTTGGCTTCTTTTTTGAAATAGTACAAAATAGCCAAAGCAGGCAAAGTAACCAAGTTTAATAAGTGAACGCCAATGGAAAGACCTACTAAGTAGGCGATGAAAAGAATCCAGCGATTAGCTTCCGCTTCATCCTCTACGAGCTCCCATTTAAATGCGGCCCAAACCACAATGGCTGTAAAAAAAGAGGACATGGCATACACCTCCGCTTCCACGGCAGAGAACCAAAAGCTATCGGAAAAAGTATACACTAAGGCGCCTACAACTCCAGAAAATAATAATAAATAACTTTCAGACTTGCTTAGAGAATCAAAGGTTTTATTTAAAATCTTACGTCCGATCAGCACAATGGTCCAATGCAAAAACAAAATGGTTAAGGCACTTGAAACCACGGACATCATATTCACCCAGAAAGCTACTCGGCTTACGTCACCCAAGGCCAACAAGGAAAACATGCGGCCAATTAACAAAAAAAGTGGGGCGCCTGGAGGATGTGGAACTTGTAATTTATAGGCACAGGCAATAAACTCCCCACAATCCCAAAAGGATGCAGTCGGTTCAACGGTCAATGTATACGTGACCAAAGCAATTAGAAAAACAAGCCAACCCGTTAGGTTATTAATTCGGTGAAAATTCAGCATAAATCGAAATTTAAATCAAAATTAGATATTTTGCCCTTTAATTTTTCGGCAAAAGAGTTAAAAAAGGTTAATAACATTTCTAAGAAAATTGCTTTAAAAAACGAACATCGTTTTCGGTAAATAAGCGTAAATCTTTAATTTGATATTTAAGCATGGTAATTCGTTCAATGCCCATTCCAAAAGCAAAGCCATTGTATTTAGTAGAATCAATGCCTACATTTTCTAACACATTGGGGTCGACCATACCCGCTCCGGCAATTTCAACCCAACCCGCTTGCTTACAAACATTACATCCTTCCCCTTTACAAAGCAAACATGTAATGTCCATTTCAGCGCTAGGTTCTGTAAAAGGAAAATAGGACGGGCGGAATCGCACTTGGGTATCTTTCCCAAACATCTCTTTGGCAAAATGATATAGCGTGTCTTTTAAGTCTTTAAAACTTACATTTTCATCTACGTACAAGCCTTCGACTTGGTGAAATAAACAATGTGCTCTAGCAGAAATAGCTTCATTTCTAAACACCCTACCTGGCATTACTGAACGAATAGGTGGTTTTTGATGCTGCATTAAGCGAATTTGCACATTGGAAGTATGTGTCCTCAATAACACATCATCTTGAATGTCACCGGCTCCCTTTTCAATAAAAAAAGTATCTTGCATTTCCCTTGCCGGGTGATTGGCAGGAAAGTTCAATGCGGTAAAATTATAAAAATCGGTTTCAATCTCAGGTCCATCAGAAACTGAAAAACCCATCCGATTAAATATTTCTAAAATTCTAGCCCTAACCATCGTTAAGGGATGCAAACTTCCTTGTGAAATAGGATCTGAAATAGTTAGATCATCGGGTGCTTTAACATCCGCTTGAGTATTTGAGAAACTCTCTTGAGCCGTGGCAAATTTAGATTCAGCTAGATTTTTTAACCCATTCAAGGTTTGTCCGACCTCTCTTCTTGCTTCTGCAGGTACATTTTTCAATTGGTCAAAAAGGGTAGCTAAGCGACCTTTTCTTCCTACAAAATCAATTCTGAAATTATCTAAGTCTGACTCATTCGAAATAATGAATGCATTAATTTCATCTTGAATCTTTTTTATTTCCTCTTGCATCATCAAATTCAAATATTAATCTAAAAAATTTTATAGCCTAAAGTAACCTGATACAGATTCAATTTTGACGAAAAAGTTATCCCTGCAGGAATAGGTAAGGTTTTAGTTAATTGGGATAAATTTCCCTCATACCTAACATCTAAGGTAAAGCCTAATAAATCGATACCGCCGCCTGCCTGGTATGAGAATGAGGCTTTAGTTGCTATTTCAGATACCATTCCCGGATATTTTTGGATCACCATATTAATTAAATCATTCAATTCCGTATCCGTTTTTAGGGTGTAGGATGCCACTGGGCCTGCCATGACATGAAAGATTTTCCAACGAAAACCCAATAAAACGGGAACATCGATATTAGTGAAGGTAAACTGTTTGGTTTGACTTAAACCAGGTATGTAAATAGAACCCCCTTTAGTTGAAACTAAAACCTCCGGTTCAATAAATATTTTTCTGCCTAATCGAGCATAAATACCACCGACATAACTTTGCTTGGTATCTAAACTAGCTAATAATTGGTTTTTAATAACAACGCCATTAAAGGAAACCAAACCATCCGTTTCAAGCCTAGCCAAATTAACTCCGCCTTTAATGCCAATTCGGAAAAAATTACCAGTGACCATTTTGGCTGGCATCAAAAATTGTGCCTTTACTGATGTAGTCAAAATCAGAAGTCCAAAGAATAAAATAGAGCGAAGGCGAGTAAATAGCATATAATAAAAGGGAAAAATCAATTAGCTTGTAAAATTATCCTTTTTCAAGCGAAAAAAAAGAAAAAACCAAATCAAAGCGTAATTTTGAATTATAAAAAATGAAACGTGGCTAAAGCTAAAACTTCTTTCTTTTGTCAATCTTGTGGACATTCAACACCTAAGTGGCTTGGGAAATGTCCTTCATGCGAAGAATGGAACACTTTTGTAGAGGAATTGATCGAAACAAATACGCATCCAGCCGAAGTTTGGAAGGATAAGTCTAGAAGTAAATCGCAAGTAAAACCTAAGTTGTTGGCCGAGGTGACTTTCGAGAACACCCCAAAACTAATTTGCTCAGATCCCGAATTTAATCGGGTATTAGGCGGTGGCATTGTCCCTGGAAGTTTAGTGCTCATTGGCGGTGAACCTGGTATCGGCAAATCAACCTTATTACTCCAAGTGGCGCTGTCCTTGCAAGGCCCCAAAGTTTTGTACGTAACGGGGGAAGAATCAGAGCAACAAATAAAATTACGTGCCGATAGATTAAGCACGAAACCCGCTAATTTATATATTTTAACGGAGACCAATACGCAGCAAATTTTCAGGCATTTAGTCGAATTAGAGCCTGATTTAATCATTATTGATTCCATACAAACCTTATATTCCGACCAAATCGAATCCGGTCCTGGCAGTGTTTCACAAATCAGAGAATGCGCATTAGAACTCATGCGCTTCGCAAAAGAAAGTGCCACACCTATATTTTTAGTTGGCCACATCACTAAAGAAGGCTCCATCGCCGGACCTAAAGTTTTAGAACATTTAGTGGACACCGTTTTACAATTTGAAGGTGACCGACATTTAATTTACCGCATTTTAAGAACCACCAAAAATAGATTTGGGAGTACATCTGAATTGGGCATTTATGAAATGTTAGGTTCAGGATTAAGACCGGTGACCAATCCATCTGAAATTTTACTATCTCAGCGCGATGAAGCTTCCTCCGGAATCGCCATCGGTACGTTGCTAGAAGGAAATAGACCCTTACTGGTTGAAATTCAATCGTTAGTGACCACGTCCAACTACGGAATGGCTCAACGCACTGCAACAGGTTATGATTCCAAACGTCTCAATATGTTGCTTGCCGTTTTAGAAAAAAGAGGTGGGTATAAACTCGGCACACAAGATGTGTTTTTAAATATTACGGGAGGAATTCGGGTAGATGATCCCGCATTAGACCTTGCCACCTGCATGTCAATCGTCTCATCCTATGAAGATAAAATCATTGATTCTTCTATTTGTTTTGCGGCAGAAGTAGGTTTAGGTGGAGAATTGAGGTCGGTGACGCGCATAGACCAACGAATTGCCGAAGCCGAAAAGTTAGGATTTAAGCAAATATGGATTTCAAAATACAACCTAAAGGGATTGAATTATAAACCCAAAGAGATAAAAATTCAAACGGCTGCGACGTTATTAGATGTCTTTATGAACATTTGGCGTCAAAAATAGCCTTGGGATATTCCACTTGAATTAAATACAAACCAAGGGCAGGCACCGATCTGCCTGCTTTTTTTCGGTCTTTTGATTGAAGTATATAAATTAAATCTGATAATTCCCAATTGCCTAAGCCAATTTCAATCATGGTTCCCACCACACTTCGAACCATCCCTCGTAGAAAGCGGTTGGCCTGAATGGTGAATATTAATTGGTCATTTCGCATTTCCCAAAATGCTTTTTTTATCTCACAATCAAACGTAGTCACTTCCGTTTTTACTTTTGAAAAACACTGGAAATTAGTATGATTTTTCAAAATGTCTCCGGCTAAATTCATTTGATTTACATCCAAATTTGCCTCAAACCAATACGCATATTTCCGCATCAATGGGCTTTTAGTTGTGGAAATGACATACTCATACGTCCGCGACAATGCATCAAATCGTGCATGAAAATCATCTGCGACAGCATATATGGAGTGAAGCGCTAAGGAAGTAGGCAGCATTCGATTAGCTCGATACACAAAATCAGCTACCGGAATAACTCCATCAGGTAAGTCGACATGCGCAAATTGCTGTCGAGCATGAACACCAGTATCCGTCCGCGAGCTTCCCGTAATTTCAATCTTTAGCCCTAAAAGCAGACTTAATTTTTCTTCTAATTCGGCTTGTACGGAATGCGAGTTGGGTTGAATTTGGTAGCCATGAAATGAGCCGCCATCATACGAGAATTGTAGTAGATAACGGCTCATGTAATCAGTTAATTAAGGCAGTCTCTAAAGCTGTGTGATAGGAATCGTAGGCTTTTGTCAACGTTGATATAACTTGATTATCCACGATCATCTCGGTACCTTTAACCTCACCGATGCAGGCAAATTCTTGCGTATTTTGATTCAAAAATATTTCGAATTTAGCTTTATTTTGAGCATCAATGGAAACCACCACTCTGCTTTGAGCTTCCCCAAACCAGTAAGCATCGCGGCGAATATCAGCATTAGCCTGAACAGAAAAACCTAATTTTCTAGGGAAAGAAGATTCCGCCAAAGTAATCAATAAACCGCCATCAGAGACATCATGAGCAGATTGAATTAACCTCGCGCCAATTAAACCTGCGATTGATTTTTGAACCTTTTGCTCAGTTTCTAAATTAAAATGAGGCGCTGGGGTAGCCTTAATTTTTTTATATGAATACACATATTCAGAGGAAGCAATGTCATTTACGGCTTGACCGATTAAATAAATAAGGTCTCCCTCCTTCTTGAAATCCAGGGTCATTTTCATGCTTGGATCTTCCAAAATTCCCAACATGCCGATGGTGGGCGTAGGAAATACAGGACCTTCATCAGAAGATTGGTTGTAAAAACTAACATTTCCACCCGTTACTGGAGTTTCAAAAGCCAAACAAGCTTTTTTCATTCCTTTGATGGCTCCCACAAATTGCCAATAAACCTCTGGAACGTAAGGATTTCCAAAATTTAGGCAATTGGTAATCGCCACCGGCACACCGCCGGAACAAACAATATTTCGAGCTGCTTCTGCCACAGCCATCGCACAACCCTCTTCAGGGTCAGCATTGACATACCTTGAATTACAATCAACTGTAATCACAATGGATTTTTGAGAGCCATGAACCTTCACTACGGCTGCATCTGAAGGAGCATTCGTGTTTCGATTCGCTCGGCCGATCGATGAATCATATTGTTCAGCCACCCATTTTTTGGAGGCGATGTTGGGATGATTCATTAAAAAATCAAAAGCCTTGGGCAATTCATCTGCCGTTAAATCGGCGACAGAGTCAATTGAGAACTTCTTAAACTCTTGAAAGTAAGCGGGTTCTTTATATTCCCGTGTATATACAGGGGCGCCACCACCTAAAACTAAATCATCTGCAGGCACGTCAGCGACTAATTGGCCATCCTGATAAAACTCTAATCTTTTTGTATCTGTCACAACGCCAATTTGCTCACAATTCAAATCCCACTTGTCGAAAATTCGCTTTGCCTCATGCTCCCTCCCCTTTTCCACGACGATCAACATCCTTTCTTGAGATTCGGATAATAAAATCTCAAAAGGCTGCATATTCGCTTGGCGCGTAGGAACTTTAGAAAGATCAATGATCATCCCATGCTCGCCTTTGGCAGACATCTCAGAAGTAGAACAAATAATTCCTGCCGCACCCATATCTTGAATTCCAATCACACAACCCGCTTCAATAATTTCCAAAGAGGCTTCCAACAATAATTTTTCTTGGAATGGATCACCCACTTGGACCGCAGGTAATTTTTCAGAAGACTTAGCTGTAATATCTTCAGATGCAAAACTAGCTCCTCCAATTCCATCCTTTCCAGTAGCCGAACCCACAATAAAAACACCATTTCCTACTCCATATGAAATGGCAGAGGCCTGAGTGCCAACTTTCAAAATACCAGCAGAAAAGGCATTGACCAGTGGATTAGTGGAATAACAATCGTCAAAAAATACTTCACCGCCAACGGTCGGTATACCAAAAGCATTGCCATAATCGCCAATACCTTTAACCACACCTTTGACTAACCACTTTGTTTTTGCTAAGGCTATATTTCCAAAACGAAGTGAATTTAATTGAGCGATTGGGCGTGCACCCATGGTAAAAATATCCCGATTAATTCCTCCCACACCGGTGGCCGCACCTTGATAGGGCTCTAAAGCTGAGGGGTGATTATGTGATTCTATTTTAAAAGCGCAACCTAAACCGTCTCCTAGGTCAACTAAACCCGCATTTTCCTCACCGGCTTTAGCAAGCATACGAGGGGAATCTTTAGGCAAAGTCTTTAACCAAACAATTGAATTTTTATAGGAACAATGTTCAGACCACATCACAGAAAATATGGAAAGCTCAGTGAAATTAGGCTTACGGCCTAAAATCTCCTGAATCCGATCATATTCTTCGGCGAGTAAACCTAATTTTTTGGCAGTTTCAACGGTAGGTAAATTGTCAATAGATTCCACAATGTAAGATTAATTTGAAAAAATATTTGCTCCTAATTAAGCAAGCCACAAAGGTAATAATTTCCGCGTTGAGACCCAAAATCAAGGCACAAAATGTATATTACTCGGTTGTATTTTGAGTTTCGACTACGCGCCAATAGGCCTTGTCGTCTGGCGTATCTAAATCCTTATATTGTACATTGAAATGACAATATAAAACGTCTTTTGCCTGTTTATGCCAAATTTCACCAAGGCCTTTCTCCCCTTTCCAATCAAAAAACTGGGATTGGAACTGATGGGGAATCACCACCGGTGGTGACATTTGCCCGCCAAAATCGGAAACAATAAAAAGCTTGGGGTGCAATTTTTTAGCATTTTGTAGCGCCGACAAGTGAGAAGACTCAATAAAAGGTAAATCGCAAAGCAAAACCATGATATCGTCCTGCTTATCAGCCAACATGCGTAGGCCTTCCGCCAAGGTCGACCCCATCCCTTCCGACCAATGTTCACTAATGAAAAATTGGACCTTAGGGTTTGTGCGTTGAAGTTTATGCAAAATCTCACTGGATTTTTCGGTTTCAGCGCCGATTAAGACTAAAATTTCGGAACACACCGAAAGGGCTTGTTGGCACGTCCGCTCTAATAAACTCTTTCCTAAGTACTGAATCAAAATCTTAGGCTCTCCTAACCTTGAGGAACGACCCGCAGCTAATATTAATCCGATCATCCGATTTGGTCCATATCAAAAGGCAAGGTCCGAATGCGTTTGCCTGTCAAATTAAAAATAGCATTACACAAGGCAGGCGCCACAGGAGGCAAGCCTGGCTCATCCACGCCTTCCGCCCAATCTGAAAATATGGAATATTGTAATCCCACATGACTTGCTTGTGATTTATGAATAATTTCAATTGACTTTTGGGTTCCAGAACCCAGCAGAACTAACATATCATTACAAGCATTTAATGCAAGCAAACATATTTTTTCAGGAAGAGTATTTCCTTGAAAATTGAGCAGAATTTTAGGTTCGCCCAATCGAGACGACTGACCTGCTGCAAGAATGTTGGCGCGCATTTTTATATTTTACATAAATTACAGTAAAAAAATTAATAGAATTTTATTTAAATCATCTTGACTGCTTTTGATTTGCTAAAAATTCAGACATCAATTTCTCGTGGCCTTTCAGAATAGATTTATATTCC
>CAMDRO010000065.1 GCA_945906795.1 Spirosoma fluviale | reverse complement strand
TAAATCATTGATAGCAACAATCTCCACATTTTCCTTTTCAAGCAATCTGCGAAAAGTAAGCCGACCTATGCGACCAAAACCATTAATAGCTACTTTAATTTTTTTCATTGAATAAATAATTTGATTTCATTATTAAAAATCAAAATTATGAAATAAATATAACTATAACAAGTTTTTAAAAGGCAATTATGTCGATTTAAACGTTTTAAAATGATATTTTAACAAATGTAAATCGCATTATTATTATTTAGCTTAAATACTAATTAATAATTTTATTAAAATAAATCATGGATACGTTTTTTATTCAAACAATTTTGCTATATTTGTATAACAAAAAACTTCAATTATTCGATGGGGTAGGAGAGTGACAGAATGTCACTTGTCGATTTAGCTAAATTCAAGGCTCTTAAATCACAGAATTATATTTCGTTTGTTTACATAAGGTACTGAAAATCAATTAGTTGGTATATTAAAGTTTAAGCTAAATTCAATCTTGATTTTGGCATCAAAATCGACACAAAGCTAGTTTGAGCGATCTTTTATTTTCTGAATCCATTGAGAATTTCATCATTTTACACGTTCTTTGTCTTTCAATAATTGCATAAGATTTATATGAATACCTTAGAAAAAATTATTTTAGAAGCTTGGGACAATCCTGAGTTGAGAAAAAGCGCTGAAACGGTTAAAGCCATTGAAGAAGTAGTAGAGTTAGTGGATAAGGGTCAGCTTAGAACTGCCGCACCTAAGGAAGATGGAACGTGGCAAGTAAATGAATGGGTGAAAAAGGCTATAGTGATGTATTTCCCTATTCGCCAGATGGAAGTAAGTGAAGTTGGCATTTTTGAATATCATGATAAAATGCGCTTAAAGTCAAACTACAAGGAATTAGGTGTTAGAATTGTTCCTCCAGCTGTAGCGCGTTATGGCGCATACTTAGCAAAGGGCACTATTTTAATGCCATCATATGTCAATATTGGTGCATATGTGGACGAAGGAACTATGGTGGATACCTGGGCCACGGTCGGAAGTTGCGCACAAATAGGCAAAAATGTCCATTTAAGTGGTGGTGTGGGTATAGGTGGTGTTTTAGAACCGCCTCAAGCAGCCCCAGTTATTATTGAAGATGGTGCATTTATTGGATCTCGTTGCATTGTAGTTGAAGGTGCGCATGTTGGCAAAAAAGCAGTTTTGGGCGCTGGAGTGACCATAACAGGCTCATCAAAAATCATAGATGTATCTGGTCCTGAACCTATTGAATATATTGGATTTGTTCCTGAAAACTCAGTAGTTATTCCTGGAAGTATTCAAAAAACATTCCCATCAGGTACCTATGGGGTTCCCTGCGCATTGATTATAGGAAAAAGAAAAGAGAGTACAGATTTGAAAACATCGTTAAATCAAGCGTTACGTGAAAATAATGTCGTAGTCTAATCCAAAATCAATGATTACCTTTACACCCGGTCTTATAAACCGGGTTTTTTATGGAAAATGAATTAAAAATTGGCGAATACAATCGCCTTCGTATAATTAAAGAGGTTCCTTTCGGACTTTACCTGGATGGATATGAAGACGAAATACTGCTTCCGCTGCAGTATGTGCCCGAAACATACCAAATAGATGATATTTTAGAGGTATTTATATATCGAGATTCTGAAGATCGGATCATTGCTACTACGCTAAAACCGTTCGCCACTATTAACCAATTTGCTTATTTAGAAGTACATTCAGTCACTCCTTTAGGCGTTTTTTTAGAATGGGGATTAGCTAAACACTTATTTGTCCCTTTTAGCCAGCAATTTCAGAAAATGACCGTTGGCAGATCTTATCTAGTCTACATCTACCTTGATGTACAAACTGATCGCATTGTAGCTTCCGCTCGCGTAGAAAAATTTCTACCTGTTGTTGACGCAGAAAGTATGTTTACAATTGGCGACAAAATAGAAGTGATTCCATTTGAATACACGGATTTAGGTATCAAATGTTTAGTTAACAATTGTGTAATCGGATTGCTGTTCAAAAATCAAGTGTTTACAAAATTAAACATGGGTCAATTGACGCCTGTTTACATTTCTAACATTAGAGCTGATGGTAAATTAGATTTACGTTTGGAACCTATGGGGCATGTACGCGTTGATAATCAAATAACACGTGTATTAGATGCCTTAAAAAAAAATAATGGGGTACTCATGTTACATGATAAAAGTCCTGCCGAGCTCATTTATGATCAATTAGGTATGTCTAAAAAAGATTTCAAGAAGGCCGTGGGTGGATTGTACAAAAGTAAACAAATTGCAATTCACCATGATTGCATATCACTTTTGTAAATAAAATATATCTTAACTTTTTATTGTATTTTAATGTTCTAAAATTTACTTTTGTGACTCTATATTTACAAAAGTATTTCTCATGAATCTAAGCGATAAAATCGAATTGTTAATTAAAAAGAAGCAAATGAGTTCTTCTCAATTTGCGGATGTATTAGGAATTCCTCGGAGCAGTATATCGCACATATTATCAGGTAGAAATAAACCAAGCTTAGATGTAGTACAAAAAATACTGACTGCTTTTCCAGAGGTCAGTGCGGAAGATTTGTTATTTGAGGATCGTACTTTATTGGTTTCGGCTGCAAAATTAACTACTACTCCTTCGGGTCAAGAAATTTTGCCTTTGACTAATTTATTTGATGCTCCAAATGATACCGTCTCAGAATCAATTAAAAATAATTTACCGGAGTCTACTATTGTACGATCAAATCTCAGGCGATCAATAAAGGAGGGGGATTTAGCACAGGTGCCAACTACCATGAGCCAAGATTCCGTTTCGGAAAATAACTCAAGCTTAGGTAGATCCCTTCATAAGAAAATTGATCGTGTCATTATATTTTATTCAGATGGGACATTTACAGAAAGTAAACCTTCTGATTAGTAAATCAATCTTCATTCAAGGATGACATTTTAGAAAATTGGTTTGGTCAACATGATCATTGATTTCATTTTTAATTTAGCATCACTTATCCACAAGATATCCACACTTGTGCACAATTGTATTTTGGAAATGACCCACAAGTCCATGTACAATACTTATCCACAAGCTTAAGCCTACTTATCCACAGATAATTGTGGATAAGTAGGTAAAATGTTGACAAATGGGTCATTCTTAAGCTATAAAGACATTGATTAGGACGAGCCGACCCATAATATCATATATTAGTTAAATCAAGCCCTCTGCTTATTTTTTGACTATTGGCTTAATATTGATTAATTTTAAAACATATACGTTAATATTTTATGCAAAAATTAGACTCATTAAACCAAGTAGCTCAATTCCACCAAACATTTGGAGCACCTATATTGGCAGAACCTACTATTCCTTCAAGGGAAAGATGTGGATTGAGGGTCAGTTTATTGGCCGAAGAATTAGATGAATTAAAAGAAGCTATCGCTGCTAATGACCTAGTTGAAATTGCAGATGCCCTGTGTGATTTACAATATGTGCTGTCAGGGGCAGTATTAGAATTTGGTTTGGGAGAAAAGTTTGTGGACTTGTTTAATGAAGTCCAACGTTCGAACATGTCCAAGGCGTGTCAAAGTTTAGAGGAAGCTGAAAATACCATTAAATTCTATCAAGATAAAGATGGTACTGAGGCTGAAATTAAAGAAGAAAAAGGGCTTTGGAAAGTCTATCGTAAATCGGATAATAAAGTATTAAAATCAATTAATTACTCTCCAGCAGATTTAGTCTCCATATTAAAATGATCAAAATCTTATTAATTGAAGATGAGCCCAAAACTGTTCAATCCTTAAAACAAGGATTAGAAGAAAATAATTATGATGTTTCGATCGCATATGATGGACATATGGGCAAACAATTAGCGCTGGCTAACGCGTACCAACTCATTGTTTCGGACGTCATTATACCAGGTATAAATGGATTAGATTTGTGTAGAGAACTGCGGGCACTGGGGATTCAAACGCCCATTTTAATGCTGACGGCCTTAAGTACGACCGATGACAAATTGAATGGTTTTGAAGCGGGTGCGGATGATTACTTGCCTAAACCTTTTGACTTTAAGGAATTTTTAGCCCGAGTAAAAGCATTAATTAAAAGGTCTAATCAAACGATATTAGAGGCTCAGGTTTTAAAATTTGCTGACCTAGAAATGGACTTAACTAGTTCTTTGGTGAGCCGGGCGGGACAAATGATTAATTTAACCTCAAAAGAATTTCAACTCCTAGAATACTTCCTTAGAAATCAAGAAAAAGTCATTTCAAAAGCTGAAATTGCTGAAAACATATGGGAGGTTGAAGATGAAAACAGCTCGAATTTAATCGAAGTATATGTTAATTATTTACGTAAAAAGGTCGATAAGGGCTTTTCAAGCAAATTGATTCACACACAATTTGGGATGGGCTATATTTTACGACAAGAATAAAGATGCAGATACGTTCCCGACTAACTTATCAATTTACTTATTTAGTTTCGGCGATCTTATTCGTATCTTATTTTATTATTTATGTCTTTTCTCAGCAAAACTACAAAGATAAATTTTACAGTAGGCTACGTCAAAAAGCCAATACGGCGGCTGAATTATTAGTCAATGTAAACCAAGTAGATTCTAAACTACTCGGCATCATCAATCGCGCGAATCGAGATATTTTATACAAGGAAAATATCATGGCCTATGATACTTGCCATGAGCGTATTTACCGTTCAAACGACACCATCAATTTCCATATTGACGTAGACCGGGTCAAAGAAGTATTTAAAAAGAAAGAAGTTAGGTTCGAAGTAAACGAATTAGAAGTCCTAGGTACTGTATTTGTAACTCCAGAGGGCCAAATAGTAGTTTTTGCTGGTGCTGAGGATCAATACTCAGCAGAAAATGCGAAAGACCTAAAAAATATATTAATCGCCCTTTTTCTACTTTTTGTATTTATCGTCGTTATTTCGGGTTGGTTTTTTGCTGGGAGAGCCATCAGACCTATTTCAGAAGTAATTAAACAGGTAGACCAATTATCACCGAAAAGACTTGATCAAAGACTTAAAACAAGCGATTCAGAAGATGAAATAGGGAAGATGGTTTTGACGATAAACCGACTATTAGAACGGATTGAGAATGCATTTAAATTACAAAAAACATTCATTGCCAATGTATCGCATGAATTGAAAAACCCGTTAACAAAAATATCATCCCAACTAGAAGTTAGTCTATTGAATGAACGAAAAATAGACGATTATAAACAAACGATTGCCTCCGTTTTAGAAGATACACAAGACCTTGCTGCGATTACGGAAAGCCTTTTAGAGCTCAACAAAATAAGTATATCAGACTACCAAGCCAGTTTTTCAACCCTTAGGATAGATGAAATTATGTGGGAATCACGCAGTATAACGCAAAAATTAAATGCTAAGTATAAAGTAATCATCGACACTCAATTTATGCCCGATAATGAGGAATTATTGCAGATTAAAGGAGACGAAAAATTAGTACTTACAGCGCTAAAGAACCTGATTGAAAATGGCTGCAAGTTCAGCACCCACAAACAAGCTTACGTCAGCCTTCAAATCATAGACCAAATGATTGAAATCAAAATACGAAATGAAGGCAAAGGGATTCCTGAAGCAGATATTCCCTATATATTCCAACCATTTTTCAGAGCAGAAAACACAGCAGCTTCAAAAGGATATGGCATTGGGCTTTCTCTAGTAGAACGAATTGTAAGCCTACACCAAGGATTAATATCCGTTGAATCCGAACAAAATGGCTGGACTGAATTTACAGTCAAATTTCCCATTGCTACTTAATATTTATAAAAATACATCATTCAAATTAACTCAATATTAATAAGTATAAATTTATCTATTCCAATTATCAAATTGTTTAAACAATCCTAACGTGTTAATATACATCACAATAAGCTTATCAACACCTAATATGCTATCACATTGAATTATACCCAATTTGTTTTATAATTTATATTATGTTAAATAGTATATTTGCCTATATTCACATTAGAGCCCTTCTATTCCTTTAATTAACATATCACTTGTTCTATACGTCTATAAATCCTTTCGATCAATTAAAGAAAAAAGGCCGACAATCATGTCGGCCTTTAAAACTTTTAAATTCAATGATTTTGAAAAACCAATGGATTAATTCAATTCCGCTAGTTTAGCATCAAGTTTCAAAGCCTTGTAAATCTGCTTCAAAACCTCTTTTAAATCCTCTTCCTTTTTATTTTTAAATGCTTTTTCAAAATATGGCAAGGCTTGTTCGTATTTAGCAGAAACTGAAGCTTCAACGGCCTTCCCCTCTTTTTTATAGGTATCCATATCCATATTATCTACTTTCTTTTTAATTTCCACCCCCTCATTGTAATAATAAGCGCCCAATTGGTATAAGGCATCATAATAGTTCTCATCTGCTTCTAATGACTTCGTATAGTACATCGGTAAATCTTTGCGGTACTCAGCAATTTTAGCATTCAATTCTGCTAATTTTGCCGTATTAGCTGCCACATCCCCTACTTCAGATTCAGCCTTTGTTAAATCGGCCTTAATATCATTTAAAGCGGCATTATATTCTACAAGTGTAGATTCCAACTTCGTTATTTGGGCTTTTATTGGGCCTTGTTTGGCTGGAGGAGTCGCTTTTAATTTAGCTTTAGTCCGCTTTAGCTCATCTGAAAATAAGTCTACTTGGTCCTTTTGCGCCGCTACCTTACGTTTCCCATCATTTACCTTAAACGTTTTTTCTTGAATTTTACGAGCCTCATCATTGACACCAGAAACCTTATTTTCAAACAATAAACCCAAATTCAACCATGACATGGCATCTTTTGGATCCTTGTCTAAGGTGATTTTCAATTGGGCAATGGCCTGATCAATACGATTAAATGCGATCAACATATTAAATTTCTCGTTCTTAAGATCTTTATTAGCCGGATAAATAACCATCGCTTGGTCAATGATCGCTAGCGATTTATCCTCCTCTTTGGCTACCTTATAGATCTGTGATAAGCCATACATGATCGCCATATCTTTTCCGCCAATTTTCAAATAATGCTCGTAAGCTACTTTTGCTTCGGCATCTTTTTGACATAATTGAGCGACAACTCCCGTATACATCGCTGAAGTTGTATCATTAGGTGAAAGTTCAGCCGCCTTACTCATGTATTTATAAGAACTTGCATAATTCTTTCCTTGGTATTTAATGACCCCCATATTCATTAGGGCCCCATATGCCTTTTCCCGACCAGTCAATAGTACTTCCGCTTCCTTCGCCGTTGCTCCCTTTTTCCCATCTTTTGTATCCAATTTTACCGCTTCTGCAATAAATTCCAACGCTTTAAAAGAAGCATCCGCATCCTTTAAAGCAACCGTTGAATCCGGAAATGACGCCAAATCCAAATAAGCTACTGCCCGCTCTAACCATGGTTTTGGCTTCGTTGGGGATTTCTTTACCGCTTCATCAGACTTAATGACAGCTTCAAAAATGGCTTTCTTTTGAACTTCGACCAAAGCCTTATCCACCTGGGCCAATGTCGAGCCTGCAGCCAAAGCCACAGTAAATAGGGTTAAAACTAATTTTTTCATTGTTTTTGTTTAAATTAAAAAAAATAGCCCGAAATAAATTCCGGGCCGTTAAAAATTTACTCTTCTGTTGAATCATCTACGATATCCCCATCAGTCGATTCGCCTTCGCTATCTTCTGTGGACACATCCAAATTTGCCTCATTAACTTCAGCGCCCTCAGAAATCACCTCCGCTCCTTCCATTACTTCTGCACCTTCCAAAATCTCCACTTCTTCTGGCTCTGGCTCCTTTTCAATTTTAGTCACGGATGAAATTTCGTCGGATTCGTTTTTCAAACGGATCAACTTCACTCCTTGCGTATTTCGACCCATGACACGAAGTTCAGCGACCGATGAACGAATCAAAATACCTGCTTTGGTAATAATCATCAAGTCATCATTGTCATCCACTTCTTTGATGGCCACCAATGCACCCGTTTTTTCGGTGATATTAAGCGCTTTCACACCCTTTCCTCCCCTATTGGTCAATCGGTAAGCATCCACCTCAGAACGCTTGCCAAAACCTTTTTCTGATACCACTAACAATTGTTGGACCGCGGGATCCGATACACAAACCATACCGATTACCTTTTCAGTTGGTATTTTCACGTCTATCCAAATACCCTTAACCCCCGCAGCCGTACGGCCCATAGGCCTAACCCGAGTTTCCTCAAAACGTACCGAACGACCCGTATTCGTCGCAATGACAATCTGATTATTTCCATTGGTTAAGGCCACATCTAATAATCGGTCTCCCTCACGAATCGTGATCGCATTAATTCCATTTTGACGCGGTCTAGAATATGCTTCCAGCGATGTCTTCTTAATAGTTCCATCTTGTGTACACATCACAATGAAATTATTGTCGATGTAATCGGGATCTGTAATGGATGTCACATTAATAACAGCCCTTATCGTATCACCATTCTCAATATTCATCATATTTTGAATAGGTCGACCCTTTGAAACTTTTGAGCCTTCAGGCACCGCATACACACGTAACCAGAAACATTTTCCACGCTCCGTGAAAAACAATAACCAATTATGCATCGTGGCCGAGAATAAATGCTCCGTATAATCATCGTCCTTCGTCGCCACCGCACGTGAACCTACGCCACCTCTTGTTTGTGAACGATATTCCGTGATCGCAGTACGCTTAATGTATCCTTGAGCCGATACCGTGATCAACATCTCTTCATCGGCAATCATATCTTCCACCGAAAATTCTTCATCCGTCATATTGATTTGCGTCCTGCGCTCATCGCCATACCGAGTTTTCATGTCGGTTAATTCATCCTTAATGATTTGTAATTGACGCTCTGGTTTTGCCAAAATATCCTCCAAATCATCAATCAATTTCATGATTTCGGCAAATTCATTCATGATTTTCTCACGCTCCATTCCAGTCAAGCGTTGTAAACGCATCTCAAGAATAGCCTTCGATTGAATCTCAGATAGATTGAATGTTGACATTAAGCCATCCTGAGCCGCTGAAGGATCTTTGGACCCGCGAATCAATTTAATGACCGCATCTAAATTGTCTAATGCAATGATGAAGCCTTCTAAAACGTGTGCACGCTTCCTAGCTTCACGTAAATCATATTGTGTACGGCGAATAATCACCTCATTTCTATGCTCAACAAAATGATGAATCAAATCCTTTAGATTTAACATCATCGGCCTTCCTTTAACTAAGGCCACATTGTTGACACTAAAAGAAGATTGAAGCGCCGAGTGCTTATACAAATTATTTAAAACCACATTGGCCACCGCATCTCGCTTCAAATCAAAAACGATGCGCATTCCCTGACGATCTGATTCATCCCGAATCTCGGATATTCCATCAATTCGTTTGTCATTCACCAAGTCAGCACACTGCTTAATTAAATTAGCTTTATTAACCATGTAAGGAATCTCAGATACAATGATCTGCTCTTTACCTGTCTTAGAAGTGTCAAAAGTTGCATTTCCTCTCACAACGATTCGGCCCCTACCCGTCTCAAATGCATTTTTTACTCCCTGAACTCCATATATAGTCCCGCCAGTTGGAAAATCAGGTGCCTTAATATATTGCATCAACTCCGGAATCGTAATATCACGGTTATCAATATAAGCCGCAATACCATCCACCACTTCCGTTAAATTATGTGGCGCCATATTCGTGGCCATACCCACGGCAATACCCGAAGTTCCATTCAAAAGTAAATTGGGAATTTTGGCAGGCAAGACTGTTGGCTCATCTAAGCTATCATCAAAATTGGGCTGAAAATCAACCGTCTCCTTATTTAAATCCGAAAGCATCTCATCCGCAATTCGCTTCAAACGAGCTTCCGTATAACGCATTGCTGCTGGGGAATCCCCATCAACCGAACCAAAGTTACCTTGACCATCCACCAAGGGATATCGCAAAGACCAATCCTGAGCCATACGCACCATCGTGTCATATACAGAAGAATCCCCATGTGGGTGATACTTTCCTAATACTTCCCCAACAATACGAGCTGATTTTTTATAGGATTTATTGTAATTTACCCCCAACTCCTCCATTCCATACAATACCCGCCGGTGCACAGGCTTAAGCCCATCACGCACATCCGGCAAAGCACGAGAAACAATTACCGACATCGAGTAATCGATGTACGCCCCTCTCATCTCATCTTCGATGTTGATTGGGATAATATTAGAATTTAATGACATAAATAATGGTTTGATTCAATGAACAATCCAATAAGATAAAACCCATTTTAAGATTTTAATTGGATTTTCCAATAGATACAAATATCATAAATTCTCTCAATTTTTCCAAGAAAAAATGCATCAAATTATACGTTTTTTTAGGTAGGAAAAAACCATTTATATAGATTTGCGGTTAACAAACTAATTTAATAGCATACACACTTTGAAAAAACCGTTGGCACATCATATCTTCTGTTGGATCTTCCTCATTTTGGGTTCATTTCAGGTATTTGGCCAACAAATCATTCGGTCTCCCTATCTGCAAATGCTTACGGACAAATCAGTCACAATAAGGTACAGGACTAACCAAGCAATCATCAGTGAAATTCAACTAAGTTCCGATGGGAAAACGTTTAACCGTACAAAAAAATCAAGTCAAAGCAATACCGAACATCTCATCCTAATCGATTCATTATCAGCCTCTAGCAAATACTTTTACCGCATTCGTTTAACATCAACCCAATTTGCTGGCGACTCAACTTACTTCTTTAAATCGGCCCCGACCATTGGATCCCAAGAAAAATTTAGTGTTTGGTCCATCGGCGACATGTGGCCCGGAGGCCCCTACCAAAAAAATGTTTACGAAGGATTTAAGAAGTTTATTGGCAATAAATACACGAATCTATTCATGACCCTAGGTGACAATGTGTATGGCGGTGGATCAGATGGCGATTTTCAAACCAATTTTTTTCAAATTTACGAAAATGGGCCGCTACTTAAACAATCCGCTTTGTTCCCGAGCGTCGGTAACCACGATTATGACATATATCCTAAAAGTCAGGACTATCCAGACATGGCCTACTTTCAGAACTTCACCCTACCCACGAAGGGAGAATTAGGGGGTTTAGCCTCTGGGTCTGAAGCTTATTATTCCTTTGACTATGGCAATACACACTTTATTTGCCTTGATTCTTATGCATATGGAAAAGACAATAAGCGTATTTTCGACGGGCCTTCAGACCAATTAACCTGGCTTAAAAATGATTTAAAAGCCACTAAACAAAAATGGAAAGTCGTATTCTTCCATTACCCACCTTACACCAAAGGCACCTACGATTCTGATCAAGTACCAGATTTAATTAATTTAAGAGCCATTTTACCCAAAGTATTCGATGAATTTAATGTAGATCTCGTACTCAGCGGACATAGCCACGTTTTTGAACGAAGTAAGCCCCTTAAAAATCAATATGGTCTCTCTTCTGAATTCAATAAAGCAGTTAATTGGCCCCAAAGCTCTTCAGGACGTTATGACAAATCTAGCAACTCCTGCCCTTATTTATTCTCCACTAGCAATCCTGATAAAAATGGAGTTATATATGTGGTCAATGGCGTGGGAGGTGCGACTGGAGCGGCTAGATCAGATGCTCCACACCCTGTGATGGAATATAGCCTGGCTGGACAAGCAGGGTCTTTTTATTTTGAAATTGACGCCAATAGATTAGAGGCTAAGTTCATCAATGAGGAAGGAAAGGTACTAGATCAATTTACCGTTTTCAAAGATCTTAACCTAAAAACTTCTAGCACACAAACCATTAATTATTTTGACAAATTAGAGCTATCTGCCACTTGGACTGGCGAATATGTATGGTCCAATGGGGAAAAAACTAAAAACATTAAAGTAAATCCGATCGAAAATACCGTATTTAAAGTGGCCGATCCTCAAAATTGCTTTCAAGAATCATTCGACATTAAAGTAAACCCTCCTCTTTCTATTCAAACGATTGAGGAATCCATCCATATACCCTTTGAATCGCTGACCATTTATGATTTTTTAGGCCGAAAAACAAAGGAATTCAAGCAAAGTGGAATAATCAATAAAGAATTGATTGCTGAATTAATTCCTGGATTGCACATTTTGATATACCTACAAAATGGCCAAGAAAAGACCTTGAAAATAAGGACTAATTCCTTTTAGTAGAAGATTCTCTCACCATTAATTGAGTTTTTAAAACTTCAACCCTAGGTTTCAAATCCTCCCCTTTGTGATTTATTTGATCTAGTAATAGTTCTACAGTCAAACGTCCGATCTCTTCTAAAGGCTGTGAAACCGATGAAATCGAAGGAGAAACAATCGAACAAATAGGCTCATTGTTAAAACTTACGATCTTAACTTCGTCTGGAACTGAAATATGTAAATCACGCAACGCCACCAAAACACCTAAGGCCAATCGGTCTGAAACTACTAAAATGCCATCCGGTCGATTTTTGGCTTTCATTAACTCCTGAGTGCAAAGGGTGGCTGAATCTTGAATATAATCTGAATGTCTAATTAAGTTTACATCTTCTTTAACACCCGACTCAGCTAAAGCTCTTAAATAGCCTGATATTCGCTGATTACTGACGGATACATTTTTAGGTCCGGCTAAGAAAGCAATCCGCTGACAGCCCGCTAGCAATAAATGCTTAACGGCTTCATAGGCAGATTGCTCATTGTCAACCATCACTTTTGACGCATGAATTTCATCACTATCCCGATCAAAAAATACTAAGGGAATCCCCCGTCTTTGCAAACGGGTTAAATGATCTAAATTCACTGTTTCCCTGGACAAAGAAATGATGATACCTTCTACCTGGCCTCTGGATAAATTCTGAATATTAATCAATTCTCGCTCATAAGATTCCTGCGTCTGGGTAATCAATAAACTATATCCGGCTGCAATGGCCGCTTCCTCAATTGATTTTAAAACCGTAGAAAAAAAGTAATAGCCCAGGTCAGGAACTATAACACCTAAGGTTTTAGTCTTACTCTTCACTAAACTGGTGGCTAAAATATTAGGCTGATAATCTAGCTCCAAGGCTAAATCAACGACCATTTTTTTTGTATCAGGATGAATATCTGGCAAATCCCTCAAGGCCCTAGAGACCGTAGCCACCGAAATGTTCAGTCGCTTAGCAATGTCTTTGATGGTTACTTGATGACGCATGTGATGAAAATTTTAGCAAATTTACATTATAATCATTCAATTAAACTACTCTTTAGATACTGATAATTTAACGGTAGAATGACCTGCCAACTGGCCCAATGGGGGATTGTCTTTGGTCACACTAATTTCAATTAATTGATAATCTGGGCAAATTAATTGAATTTTTTCAACGATTTGTTCGCAAATGGTCTCTAATAAATCCACTGGATTTTGCATGATTTCCGAACAAATTGAATAAAGAACCCCATAATCA
>CAMDRO010000064.1 GCA_945906795.1 Spirosoma fluviale | reverse complement strand
TATATGTCGCACGTTGTATCACCTATAAGAGAGAAACTAGTTACTGGTGGAAAATCTTATCACGATGTTACCCACGATATCTGCAAACAAGTAGAAGGGGAACCCACAAAAGAATGGAAATGGGCCTTTGGTATCTCATGTGTTGTTTTTGCATATGGCGCATACTGCTTATTTTACACTTGGTGGCAAGGAATCGGAGTATGGGGTTTAAATAAGACCGTTGGTTGGGCTTGGGATATCACCAATTTCGTATGGTGGGTTGGTATTGGTCACGCGGGGACATTGATTTCGGCGGTATTATTATTATTCCGTCAAAAATGGAGAACCTCCATCAACCGTTCAGCAGAAGCAATGACTATTTTTGCCGTTTTATGTGCGGCTTCTTTTATTCTAGCACACATGGGTCGCCCATGGTTAGCTCATTGGGCATTGCCATTACCTAATACTTTTGGTTCCTTATGGGTCAACTTTAACTCTCCGTTAGTTTGGGACGTTTTTGCCATTTCAACTTATTTATCAGTTTCCTTATTGTTTTGGTACATGGGATTAGTACCGGATTTGGCTACTATCCGCGATCGCGCAACAACAAAAGCAAGTAAATTTTGGTATGGCTTATTTAGTTTAGGTTGGACTGGCTCTTCCAAAACATGGGCTCGTTATGAGTATATGTCATTAATATTAGCGGGCATTTCCACCCCATTAGTACTTTCAGTACACACCATTGTATCCATGGACTTTGCCACATCCGTTATTCCTGGTTGGCATACCACGATCTTCCCTCCTTACTTTGTGGCGGGCGCGATCTTCTCTGGATTTGCGATGGTGCAAACTTTATTATTAATTACCCGAGTAGTATTCCATCTAGAAGATTATATCACCATTGAGCACATTGAAATGATGAATATTGTCATCACCATCACAGGTTCGATTGTAGGTATCGCTTATCTGACTGAGTTTTTCATGGCCTGGTATTCAGGAGTTGAATATGAAAGTTATGCATTTATCAACCGGGCCACAGGACCTTATTGGTGGGCTTATTGGATGATGATGACTTGTAATGTAATTTCTCCACAATTATTTTGGGTAAAAAGTATCCGTAGAAGTTTATTGGTCAGTTTCTTTTTATCGATCGTCGTGAATGTGGGGATGTGGTTTGAGCGTTTTGTCATCATTGTTACCTCCTTGCACCGTGATTATATCCCTTCTTCATGGGCGATGTTCTCACCGACTATGTACGATATAGGTGACTATATATTCTCATTTGGATTGTTCTTTACCTTATTCTTTTTGTTCGCGAAATTTTTACCTGTCATTAATATGGTGGAGGTTAAAGCAGTCATGAAAGGGGTTTCGGTCAGTTATCCGGTGAAAAAAGTAAAAGTTTCTAAAAAGATAGATGTATCATTGAAATTGGAAATACAAAAACTATGAGTTCGACTAATAATTACATTCTGGGAGTTTATGATGATGAGAACGAGGTTTTACATGCGGTAAGCGAAGTAAAATCAAAAGGAATCAAAATTGAAGAAGTGTATACCCCATTCCCAATCCACGGGCTTGATACAGCATTGGGCCACCCTCGTACACGTTTACCCATTGCAGCTTTTATGTTTGGTTGCTTGGGATTAGTTTGTACGCAAGCATTAATTAATTATACCATGGTTTTTGATTGGCCTATGATCATTGGTGGTAAAGATTTCTTTGCGTTACCCGATTGGATTCCAATTACATTTGAGGGAACCGTTTTATTTACAGCATTTGGTTTAGTCACAACATTCTGTATTTCAAATGATTTATATCCAGGCAAAAAACATGAGATCCTAGATATTAGAATTACAGATGACCGTTTTGTGATGGCTATCAATGTAGACAAAAACAAAAAGAGTGCAGCAGATATTAAGAAAGCCTTGAAGGATTCTGGAGCTGTAGAAGTAAATGTTAAATAATTTAATACGAACATTGTTCAAGAAGAAGCATAAAAATATGTTGAACCCAAGCAAATCAATTATTTTACTAGCAGGAATGGTCCTTGGATTATTATCATGTGGCAAAGACCACAATGATACTGGAACTGAATTCGCTCCTAATATGTATAATTCCGTAGGCTACGAGCCTATGACCCAATTAAAAGGTGATACCAACAAAATCAATCCATTAGGAATGAATATGCGTTTGCCAGTAGTGGGAACTGTTTCAAGAAAAATGTATTCAGGAGTTGACAGCTTGAAGAAGTCATTTTTATCTCAGGAATTGGTTTCAAAAACAATCCCAAATGATAGCATCTCTTATTCAGAAGCTTTATTAAATAATCCATTAGTGGCCACCCCTGAAAATATTGAAGCAGGAAAATTACAATATGAGCGTTTTTGCCAACATTGTCATGGGGAGACAGGAAAAGGAGATGGACTCGTAGCCAAAGCCTATAAAGGAGTACCTGTTTATTCAAGTGACGCATTAAAGGCCATTAATGATGGACATATTTACCATACGATCACCCATGGAAAAGGACGTATGTGGCCGCATGGATCACAAATTTCATCTCAAAACAGATGGAAAATTGTGCTTTATGTACACGAATTGCAAAAACAATAAGAACTCATTCATTTAAATTAAAATAGAGAACAAAATGGCGGGACATTCACATTTTTCCCCAGCAAACGTAGAAGAGCATTTTGAATTTAGCTCGGAAGGAAAGAAAAGAATCATTTATGGTTTCATTGCAGGAATTATAGCTTTAATTATCGGTATTTACTTACTTTCTAAAGGTGAGTCAGGAGGACATGAAGTAGCTGCTGCTGGGCATGAAGCTGCAAATGCGGGCCACGAGGCTGCAAATGCGGGCCATGAATCAGCGGGACATTTATCGGGAGGAGCCGCATCTCACCAACCTGCTGCCGAGGAGCATTATGATTGGACTAACCGTATCTGGGCTAATGTCTGGTTGAACGCTGTATTTTTTACAGGTATTTCAGTGATCGGCATGTTCTTTGTTTCCTTGCAATACTTAGCCAAGGCTGGCTGGTCATCTGTTTTAAAACGTGTACCTGAAGCATTTCCAAAATTCTTATACGTGACACTTCCAATTTTACTCGCTGTATTTTTCTTCAAAGGGGATGTGATTTTCCATTGGATGCACCACGGAGTTACCGAAGTAGGAAATGAAAATTACGATAAAATCATCGCTGGAAAGTCGGGCTATTTAAATAAAACATTTTTTATCGCACGTCTTATCGGATTTGGAGCCATTTGGTTAATTCTTTGGAACATGTTACGTAAAAAATCTTTAGAAGAAGATATAGTAGGGGGGACTGAAATATTCACCAAATTAGTTCGTATTGGAGTGGCTTTCATTGTCATCTTCGGATTGTCAAGCTCCATGTTTGCCTGGGACTGGGTAATGTCCATTGACACCCACTGGTTTTCCACGATGTTCGGTTGGTACATGTTCTCTTCATGGCACGTAACAGGCCTAGCGATTATCACCTTAACCGTGTTGTTATTGAAAGACAAAGGATATATGTCCTACGTAAATGAAAATCACCTACATGATTTGGGTAAATTCATGTTTGCCTTTTCGATCTTTTGGTCTTATGTTTGGTTCTCTCAATTTTTATTAATTTACTATGCTAATTTCCCTGAAGAAACCATATACTTCTTAGAAAGATGGGAAGGACACAATAAAATTTATAAAACTTCAGAAATTTTAAACATTTTATTTAACTTTTTCTTCCCTTTCTTAGTTTTAATGACAAGAGATGCAAAACGTACAAGAATCTTTTTAAAAATTGCCTGTTTCTTCATCATTAGTGGACATTATATTGACTTTTACCAAATGATTATGCCTGGAGTTGTAGGCCCACATGGAGGATATGGTTTAGTGGAATTTGGAATGTTAACCTCATTTTCATGTGCATTTATTTATGTAGTAAGTGATGAATTAACGAAAGCGAGTTTGGTGGCGAAAAACCACCCATTCTTAACCGAGGCATTGCATCACGATATTTAATTTTAAAGATTTAACTTTATCATATATGAATTACCTAATAGGTCTTTTAGCCATCGTATTCTTCTTCTTAGCGGTATCAGTAATTGCTAAGAGTGTCAAATTGAACCGTAAATTAAGTGGTTCAGAAAATGAAGACTCCACTGTTGATAGTTTCAACAATGCAAATGGGATAGGAATGCTCATATTTTGGCTATTGTTTGTCATTCTAGGATCATGGTCATTTTTGTATTCTAAACCTGATTTCCTTCCTATAGCCGCATCAGAGCACGGAGTAAAAACAGATAATATGTTTTGGTCGTCCATGGCCGTTGTCACATTTGCTTTCTTTATCAGTAATACCTTATTGTTTTATTTTGCGTTTAAATATCGTTTTAATAAAAACAGGAAGGCAACTTTTTATCCGGTCAACCACAAATTGGAATTAATTTGGACCGTTATCCCAGCCATTGTCATGGCAATCTTAGTATTTACAGGATGGAGAACCTGGAGAGATATCACCTCTCAAGCACCTAGTAACGCTGCTGTCATTGAGTTAACCGGTCATCAATTTGGTTGGTATGTAAGGTATGCAGGAGCGGATGATGGCCAATTAGGAAATGTGAACTATAAGTTAATTGACGAGACAAATAGTTTAGGAATTGATTTCACGGATAAAAGTTCATTTGACGATTTTACGGCCACTGAATTACACTTGCCAAAAGGACAGCCCGTTCTTTTAAAAATCAGAGCACAAGACGTTTTGCATTCTGTTTACCTACCATTCCACCGTGTGAAAATGGATGCGGTACCGGGTATGCCAACAAAATTTTGGTTTATTCCAACCATTTCTACCGATGAGATGCGTGCTAAATTAGGCAAACCAGATTTTAATTTTAAAGTAAATTGTACGGAAGTTTGTGGACGTGGGCATTTTGGTATGTCAATAACTGTGTTTGTTGACGAGCCGGAAGACTACAAAAAATGGGTAGCTGAACAGAAGCCATTCTTAGCCACCAACCCAGGATTTTTAGACAAAGTACCTGCTAATTTAAAGGCAAAAGCGAGTAAATATATTCCAACGGAGCCTATTGCTACAGATAGCACCGAAGCGGTAAGTGTTAATTAATAAGATTTAGAAATAAGAAAATAATATACAATATGTCAACAGCCATATCCACAGCAGAAGAAGTTCACACACATGACCACGATCATGATCATGAGCAAGAGCATCATGAATTAGGTTTTATTCGTACGTACATCTTTTCAGAAGATCATAAGACCATTGCCAAGCAATACCTAATTTCTGGTATTTTATGGGCTTTCCTTGGAGGATCGCTATCGATCATTTTCCGATTGCAACTAGGATTTCCTGGTATGTCCATGGAATGGTTAAGGCCCTTATTAGGCGGATGGATTGACGAATCTGGAAAACTTGATAAGGAATTCTATTTAGCTATGGTTACCATGCACGGAACCATCATGGTATTCTTTGTATTGACAGCTGGTTTATCTGGAACCTTTTCCAATTTCTTAATTCCTTTACAAGTAGGAGCCCGCGACATGGCCTCTGGATTTATCAATATGTTATCCTATTGGTTCTTCTTCTTGTCTTCGGTCATTATGTTTTCATCCCTCTTCATTGAAACAGGACCTGCTTCAGGGGGTTGGGTGATTTATCCTCCATTAAGTGCTTTGCCACAAGCAATGCCAGGATCGGGATTAGGAATGACGCTATGGCTAACGAGTATGACCTTTTTTATAGTATCATCTTTAATGGGTGGTATCAATTATATCTGTACCATCATTAATCTACGTACTAGAGGAATGACATTTACACGGATGCCTTTAACAATCTGGTCGTTCTTTTTTACAGCGGTATTGGGATTATTATCCTTCCCAGTATTACTATCAGCGGCTTTATTGTTAATCTTTGACCGTTCTTTTGGAACATCTTTCTACTTATCAGAAATTTATATTCAAGGTCAGGCGTTGCCAAACGTGGGTGGTTCGGCTATCTTATACCAACATCTATTTTGGTTCTTAGGACATCCAGAAGTATACATCGTTTTACTTCCGGCTTTAGGTATGACTTCAGAAATTATCTCAACTAATGCTCGCAAGCCCATATTTGGATACAGAGCGATGATTGGTTCTATGATGGGAATTACCGCATTAGCCTTTATCGTTTGGGCTCATCATATGTTTGTGACGGGTATGAATCCATTCCTTGGATCTGTATTTATGTTCCTTACTTTAATCATTGCCGTACCTTCAGCTGTAAAAGCTTTTAATTACATCACCACTTTATGGAAGGGTAATTTAGTGTTTACTCCGGCCATGTTGTTTTCCATCGGACTTGTATCCATGTTTATTTCAGGAGGAGTGACAGGTATCATTTTAGGAAACTCCGCTTTAGATATCAATTTACATGATACTTATTTCGTTGTAGCTCACTTCCACTTGGTTATGGGCGCGGCATCATTCTTTGGATTGATGGCTGGGGTATATCACTGGTTCCCTAAAATGTTTGGACGTATGATGAATAAGTCGTTAGGATATATTCACTTCTGGTTCACATTTGTAGGTGTTTACCTCGTATTCTTCCCAATGCACTATATTGGAATTGCAGGTTTCCCACGTAGATATTATACGTTCACTGCTTTAGGAAATGATAGTATGGCTGCCTTCACCGATATGAATTCGTTCATCTCAATCGCAGCGATTATTACTTTCGGCGCCCAGGCAGTCTTTGCTTGGAATTTCTTCTACTCGATCTTCAAAGGTAAAATTGCACCATCTAACCCTTGGAAATCGAATACATTAGAGTGGACGACCCCAATTAATCCTGAGCATGGCAACTGGCCTGGAGAAATTCCAGCGGTATATCGTTGGCCTTATGACTATAGCAAACCGGGTGCACCAGATGATTTTATTCCTCAAAATGTACCGCATTCAGCAACACCAGAATCAAATTTACCTGAGGAAAACGCTGAAATAGCTCGTGAAAAAGATATTGACGGTTTATTAGGTGCTCAGAACGAGAGTTATACCCATTAATAAAATCTCATTCATACAAGATGCATCGAAATGATTTTCATTTGGATGCATCTTTTTTTTATCCTTGTTGACGTGTTTAGAACATTTGGAATTATTTCCTTAGTTAGTATCTACTTGCTGATTTTAGCGGGTGGAATCGTGCGCAGTACAGGTTCGGGAATGGGTTGCCCCGACTGGCCAAAGTGCTTTGGTCGCATGATTCCTCCGACCCAAGCATCTGAGTTACCTTTTAATTACCAAGAAATTTATAAAGAGAAATTGCATGGCCAAGTATTATTTAATCCAACAAAAACTTGGATCGAATATTTGAATCGATTACTGGGAGCACTCACGGGTGTATTTGTTGTCATAGCCACCATTCTTTCCTTTAAACATGGAAAAAAAATATTCTTACATACGTTGGCCGCGCTAATTTTAGTTCTACTCAATGCCATATTGGGAAAATATGTCGTTGATTCATTTCTCTTACCTGGCGTGGTCACAGCACACATGTTATTGTCGATAGGTGTGATCTATTTTTTAATTAAAGCCATAAACATTCATTCGAATTCCGAAGTTAATACCATAGAAAACCGCACATGGATAATGATCAATTTATGCATTATGTTTCTTCAAATTTTATTGGGGACTCAAGTGAGGGAAAACGTGGATCATGTTATTTTAGCATTGGGAGAAACGGCTAAGGCGCAATGGATAAATGAATTGGGGTATGTATTTATCACACATAGAACGTTCTCGTGGGTCATATTTGTAGGGCACCTACTACTATGGAATAAGCTTAAATCCTCGCCTTTACAAATCTATAGGCATGCAATGATGGCATTAATTGGCATTTCTTTTCTAACGGGAATTTTAATGGCTTATTTTGCTTTCCCTTTAGGAAGTCAAGCCATTCATTTATTTATTTCATTGGTGTTAATTGGCTTACATATGAACGCGTACATAAGAACGAAGCCCATCAATGTCTAGCATCAAACCCTATATTGCCCTATTAAAATCAAGGCTATCCATGACTGTAGCCTTCTCGGGTACTTTTGGGTATATATTGGCTCCAATTAAACATGAGCCTTTAGGAATATTTTTAATCTCATTAGCAGGCTTTTTATTAACAGGTGCGGCCAACATCGTCAATCAGTTGAAGGAGATTCCTTATGATAAATTGATGAAGCGTACGGCCAATCGGCCATTGCCCACCGAAACTTTAAATTCTAAACAAGCTTCCATTTTTGGCTATATTTTAGTTGGGACAGCCTTAGCGCTCCTCTTTTATTTTTCGTGGAAATCAGCAGCATTAGGGTTCCTTTCCTACCTGTTGTATGGATATGTGTATACTCCCCTCAAGAGAGTGGGGCCTATATCTGTATTTGTGGGCGCCTTTCCTGGGGCATTTCCACCGATGATCGGTTGGGTTGCCGCCACAGGACATTTTGGTTGGGAACCCGGTATATTATTTGCGATTCAATTTTTCTGGCAGTTCCCTCATTTTTGGGCCATCGCTTGGGTAGGTGATGCGGACTACAAAAGAGCGGGATTTAAAATGTTACCTAATAATGGAAAAAAAGATATCAAAACCGCTTTTACCATTATGATTTACACCTTGTTTTTAGTGCCCCTCGGGTTTATTCCATACTTATTAAACATGGCTGGCATTACTTCCGCGATTATTACCGTGGTCGCAGGAACTTTATTTTTATGCCAAACCTTTTATTTAATGATGCGACCCACAGACAAAGCCGCCAAGTGGATGATGTTTGGTTCTTTTTTATATTTAATTGTTATTCAAATTGCCTTAATTATTGATAAAATTTAACACATGAACACTGAAAAAATGACCCTTGAACCTGCTGAAACCAGGTCGATTAACCCAAAGGTATTTACCATGTGGTTATTCATCGTTTCTATACTAATGTTATTTGCCGCATTTACCAGCGCCTACCTTGTTCGCAAGGCAGAAGGGAATTGGGTAGAATTTAAATTGCCTGATCTATTTAGTTATAGTACGGTCGTTTTAGTATTAAGTAGTATAAGTATGCATTTTGCATTAATTTCAGCAAAAAAAGACCAATTTAATGCCCTTCGAATAAGTATTTCTATTACTTTTGTACTCGGATTGTTGTTTTTAATCATGCAATTTTACGGTTGGATCCAATTAGTGGAAATGAACGTATTTTTTGTGGGCAATCCGTCGGGATCTTTCGTATATGTTTTATCAGGTTTACATGGTTTACACCTTGTATCTGGACTCATCGTTTTGACATTTGCGCTAGTCGCAGCATTTCGATTTAAAATAAACGCAAAATCGTTAACCCAAATTAAAATTTGTACCACCTATTGGCACTTTTTAGATGCTTTGTGGATTTATTTATTTGTATTTTTATTGATTAACAATTAAGCTATTATTTATGTCAGTTGCTCACGCTGCCCCTGCCGTTCCGGAAAAATTATCATGGTTAGGTGGCTCAGAACCACTTAAAGCTAGTTATGGAAAACTAATGATGTGGTTTTTCTTACTTTCGGATACATTCACATTTTCAGCCCTATTGGTTACTTATGGTATGATTCGTTTTAGCCAAAACGCTTGGAAAGGAACACCTCAAGATTTTTATTTTTCTACGACCCATTGGCCTATTCCAGAAAAGGTATTTGAAGCGGTTCCATTTTTACATGGAATATCCTTGCCACTTGTTTTCGTAGGCATCATGACTTTCATTTTGATTGCCTCTTCAGTTACTATGGTATTAGCGGTAGAAGCTGGTCACCGTGGTGATAAAAAAGATGTAGAAAAGTGGATGTTATGGACGATTGTTGGCGGATTTACATTCTTGGGTTCACAAGCTTGGGAATGGGGTCATTTCATTCATGGACCTGAAGATTTATCATTTGCGGCAAAGCAATTAGTGGATGGCGTCATGACGCCCATTGAAGGAGCGAATTTAGTTCGTAACCCCTATGGCCCTCCCGCTTTTGCAGATTTATTTTTCTTTATCACTGGATTTCATGGAACACACGTTTTTTCGGGTGTTTTATTAAACGTACTTATCTTTTTTAATGCGGCAACTGGAGTTTACCAAAGACGCGGTCATTATGAAATGGTCGAAAAAGTAGGTCTTTATTGGCACTTTGTTGACTTGGTTTGGGTATTCGTATTTACATTTTTCTATTTAGTTTAATTTTTAAATTGATCATATTATGGCTTCGCACGTAGCACACGAAACCTCGGAAAAAGAAATTCCAGCTCCACAAACGGCGGCTATTTGGAAAACTTTTTGGATTCTTTTAGTTTTAACAGGCATTGAGTTTGTCATTGCATTCACCATGCCATCTAGCACACTTCGTGTAGCTATTTTCTCTGGGATGACGATTGTTAAGGCTTTTTATATCGTGGGCGAATTTATGCACTTAAAGCATGAAGTTAAGACCTTGATATGGATAGTTCTCATCCCCACGTTATTCGTAGTTTGGTTATTAGCTGCCTTAATGTTCGAAGGTGGACACCTTTATTGAGTTTAGAATTCTGTTCCTTCTTGGTTTATGAATAAAAAGACAATCATATTATTTATTGTATTAATACTGCCTGTCTTTATATATTTAGGCCTAAAGACTTGGGGAACGAATCATTTTGTCCTTCCTCGTTATATTCCCGCCATCGATTCCACCACGGGTGAAATCAAAATGGGCAAACGCCTACATCCTCGTTGGGATGAATCGGAACTAGATACTGTTTTTCAAACTATTCCTGCGTTCAACCTAATTAACGAGAAAGGCCAAAACTTTTCCTTGTCGAATTTAAAAGGGAAAATTTATGTGGCCAGTTTTTTCTTTACCAGGTGTGGGACTATTTGTCCTAAAATCACGGGGCAATTATCCCGCGTTCAGGATACGTTCAACCAAGATCCCGATTTAAAACTGATATCCATTTCGGTAGATCCCGTCTTCGATCATCCAGAAAAACTACAGGCTTATGCCAAAAGATTTGATGCGAATGATGAACAATGGACATTTTTGACAGGAGAAAAAAAAGTCATTTATCCGCTCATTTTAAAAGGATTTCATGTTCCTTTAGCCGATGCATCAGAATATGATGCGGCCATAAAAAATCCTGACGAAACATTTATACACTCTGAGCGGTTAGTATTAGTGGATAAAGAGGGGGTCATCAGGGGGTTTTATGTAGGTACGGATAAAAAAGAAGTAGACCGACTATTAGTTGAGATTAAAGTTTTAAAAACGATTTATTCAAGCGAAAAAATATTATGAGCCAATTTGCCATCGAAAAAAACGCGAAAAATAATAAATTAATCAATGTCGTTTCATTGGTTATCCCCATTGCAGTGGCCTTACTAATAGGCATTCAAACTAAATTAACATTGGGCGCTTGGACTAAAACGCTACCCCATCTAATCGGATTACTCAATAGCACAACGGCCATCAGTTTGATCATTGGCTTTATTGCCATTAAAAACAAAAATATTTCAGGCCATCGTAAAGCCATGGGAATTGCGTTCGCTCAGGGAGGTCTATTTTTGATTTTGTATATTTTATACCATATTTCAAACCCCTCTACCCCTTTTGGAGGCCAAGGAATAATTAGGCCAATTTATTATGTATTACTATTTAGCCATATTGGTCTATCGATCGGCGTAGTTAGACTCGTATTATTTGCGATCTATCATGCGCTGAGCGGAGATATTGCATCCCATAAAAAAGCGGTTCGTTGGGCTTTCCCTATTTGGCTTTACGTATCCCTTTCTGGAGTAGCTGTATATTTTTTAATATCCCCATATTATGTCTAAGTGTCTTGTCATTTTATTGATGATTGGCTTTGTTTTAATTGGCATCGATGCCAATGCACAGTGTGCGATGTGCAGGACAACCATTGAGAGTACCATTTCAAATGGGCGATCCAATATCGCCACAGGCTTAAATACAGGCATTTTATATTTGCTAACCGCGCCTTATTTAGCGGTCGCTGTAATCACATTCCTATGGTTTCGCCAAAGCAAAAAAGTACAAGAAGAACTTATTTCTAAATGGCAATTGCGCCAAAAGGTGGCCCAATTATTAGGAAAATCAGATCAATCCCAGATCGGGAATTGAGTTAATTTGATTGTTTCGCCAAAGAAGATTTGGGTTGATTTTTCAAAAGAATCTGTATAATCCGAGACAAAAAATTGTCGGCCCCCAGTTTTGCCTTCGTTCATCAGGTCCTCATCATGTAAGATTCTTTTAATCTCGTTGGCCACAATAAGCGAAGTATCTATCACTTCCACTGATCCTTGGTAAAACTGATCAATCTGTTTTTTTATCAGCGGGTAATGTGTACAGCCTAAAATCAAACCATCGATATTTTGTAAAACAGGCTGTAGTAAATATTCCTTGATAATTTGCTCTGATATGGAATGATTGAAAAAACCCTCCTCGATCATCGGGGCCAACAAAGGTGTGGCTAAAGATTTAATGTGAATATCCTTTCCCAGGGTCTCCGCTTTTTGGGAATAGATGCCAGAGTTTATGGTTTGCTTGGTGCCAATGAGACCTAAAGTTTTCCCGGCCCTATTCTGTTCTAAAAAATGAATGACGGGATCGATTACATTGACAACAATCGCTTTGGTCCCAACATAGGCCTTAACCAAATCATAGGCCGCTGCGGAAGCCGAATTGCAAGCAATTAAAATCAGTTTGCAGTTCTTCTCCAACAATAAATTACAGATTTTTACAGAATACGCTTGAATGGCCGTAGCCGATTTGTCGCCATAAGGCAAGTGTGCGGTGTCCCCAAAATAAATGATGGGTTCATTGGGCATTAAATCAGTGATGGCATGAGCGAGGGTAAGACCTCCGATTCCGCTATCAAAAATTCCGATGGACGCTGAATTGGGCATACATTAGTTACATAATAATGGGCAAAGAACGGAATTTTTATTTTCTTTTCAAGCAGAAGCACCCTAATTCACAAATCAATCAACCATTTATAAATTCGGAATTGCAAAGTCAATAAAATTGAATGCCAATTTATTTTTCAAGTCCGAAACTGGCTGAATTTAGTTTTGATATTCGCTTATTATAAAAATTTATCAGAAATTTTTCGGTCAGGTGTTTGTAGAAATAAAAAAATGAGGTACTTTTGCAAACTATTTCAGCAAAACGTTTCGCTGAAAACCAAGAAAACGGGGATATACCAGAGCGGCCAAATGGGGCAGACTGTAAATCTGCTGGTGAATGCCTACGGTGGTTCGAATCCATCTGTCCCCACCAAAAAACAGCCGTAAATGCCTGTTTTACAATTGATTGTGAATTAAGCGGGAGTAGCTCATTTGGTAGAGCGATAGCCTTCCAAGCTATAGGTGGCGGGTTCGAGCCCCGTCTCCCGCTCGATAAAATAGGATTTGAAGAAAAAACCTTCCTATCTTATTTTTATTTTTGAATCGAAAGAGATTCATAATAGGCCGCAAGGTAATGCCTTTGTAGCTCAGTGGTAGAGCACTTCCTTGGTAAGGAAGAGGTCGGCAGTTCAATCCTGCTCAAAGGCTCTTAGCACAGAAGCAAAGAAATTAGCGAATGGCCCAATGAATAAGTACACATTTGAAACTTTTTATAACTTAATTAAGAACTAAATAATCATGGCAAAAGAGAATTTTGACCGAAGTAAACCCCACGTTAACATTGGTACTATTGGCCACGTTGACCACGGTAAAACAACT